>CAXIBZ010000008.1:0-15273 GCA_964022105.1 uncultured Methylophilaceae bacterium | reverse complement strand
TGAATAGTGATAGTCACCAATCCAAGTTAGCCGAGTCTATTCTTAAAGGCGTTAAAAAATACTTTGCAGCAAATCCGCCGCTTGCTAAAGTCGTCGTGGGAGAAAATGACTGATGCAAGCGCTAAATAAACTCAATATGCAAGATGCAATTGATTTTGAGATGCTGAATATTTACTTACAGCAATCTCGTATCACAGTCTATTGTACGCTGATACTGGTCCTGTATTTAGCGGCCAGCTTTTACCAAGTTGCGGATGCTAAAAATATCATGATTTGGGTACTGACGATGTTTGCTGTTAATTTTTACATCGTGTTTACTTCATTTCAGTTCAGCTATGACATGCCGGTCTATAAAATTCGTTCATTTATGAAAAGGCAAAACTTTTTACATGTGTTGAACGGTCTTGCTTGGGGAATGGCTTTTTTTACACTTGTTGATGACAATTCTTTAGAAACGGGTGGCTACCGTGTTGCTGTCATTCTCACAATTGTTGTTTCAATTTCATCCTCCTCAAAAGCAGCTTCTTTAAGAGGGATGATTGGCTTTGTGTTAGCTGCCAGCAGTATGGCAGCATGGTATTTTATTAGCTACTTTTCAATATTTTCCTGGTGGTTCTTTGGTACGCTGGGGTTGGTATGTGTTTGTATTCTGTTTGGCTGGATGACCAATAAATATATATTGGGGCAAGTTGAACATCGTCTGCTAAATGATGGTTATGTAGAGGAACTCAAGGCATTACATGAGAAAATAGAAAAAACAAATGAAGATTTCGTCAAAAGAAATCTTGAACTACAAGATATTCAAGCACAGCTGGAAATGTTGGCAGCACATGATGTGCTCACGGGCTTATACAATCGTCGTTATATCCTTGAACGTATTGAAGAAAAGCTACCTGAGATTAAAAGACATCAGTTGGATTGTTGTTTTGTGATTATGGATATCGATTACTTTAAAGATGTTAACGACCATTATGGCCATGTAGCAGGTGATGATGTGCTAAAAGTAGTAGCACAAATGTTGGTCAATGGTGTTAGACAAGGCGATATCGTTGCGCGCTATGGTGGTGAAGAGTTTCTAATCTTTTTGCCGATGACAGAACTTGAGTCTGCTAAAGTGTTAGTAGAACGGCTACGTGTAACGCTAGAGCAATATCAACACAAAATTGACAATGAGATTGTCACCGTTACAGCATCGTTTGGTATTGCCCAGCATGAGATAAACGATTCTGCGGATAGGACAATTGCACGTGCAGATAAAGCACTTTATCAGGCAAAAGAATCAGGACGTAATCGTACTGCTTTGTCAGTACATGAATAACGTACGCATCTAAATTTAATGTCTTATATCAAAATACTCTCAGATCAGTTAATTAGCCAAATAGCAGCTGGTGAAGTAGTAGAAAGACCAGCCTCTGCGTTAAAAGAGCTGTTAGAAAATAGCCTTGATGCAAATAGTACCGAGATAAAAGTAAGTCTTACTGATGGTGGTATTAAGCAGTTAAGGGTTACAGATAATGGTGCAGGTATTAGTAAAGAGGATTTGGCTTTAGCATTAACCAGGCATGCAACCAGTAAAATAAGTTCTTTAGAAGAGCTTGAGGCTGTTTCAAGTTTAGGTTTTAGAGGTGAGGCGCTAGCGAGTATTGCGTCCATTTCAAGAATGCGACTAATGAGTCGTGCTAAAGATACAAAACATGCATGGTCAATTTATGCCAATGGCAGTGAAATTTCTACGGTTGAGCCATGCGCGTTGGATGCGGGCAGCATTATTGAGGTTAGTGATCTTTATTTTAATACGCCAGCAAGGCGTAAATTCCTTAAAAAAGAGGCTACAGAGTTTGGCCATTGTGAAGAAGCCTACACGCGTACGGTATTGTCGCGGCCAGATGTTACTTTTGCATTAGAGCATAATGGACGAACAGTAAATCGCTATTCGGCATCCGAGCCTCTTAGTCGGTTCAAAGCAGTGTTAGGGCATGAGTTTGCTGCCGAAATGATTGCAGTTGATGAAGCGGCTGCTGGATTACGGTTTTGGGGCGTTGCTGCTAAGCCAACGTTTAGTCGTGGAAGACGTGATACACAATATGTTTTTGTGAATGGACGATTTGTCCGAGATAAGCTTGTTGCGCATGCTATACGTCAAGCTTACCAAGACGTATTACATCATGACAGACATCCTGCCTATGTTTTATTTCTTGAACTAGACCCTAATTTGGTAGATGTCAATGTGCATCCAGCAAAAACAGAAGTCCGCTTTAGGGATGGTCAAGCAGTACATCAATTTATATTTCACGTACTAAATAGGGCATTGGCAACGCCAACAGGTGAATCGAATGCAGTTACTGCCGGTCAAGCGATGCATAATCCATTTCAAGCTGTTAATTCGCCTTATTTAAAGCAGCAATCTAAAATGGTTTTGTCAGTAAAGCAGACGCCAGATTTTTATCAAACACTGTTTGGACATTCTACCAACGCTGACTTAGCTAGTGAGCCTGAAGAACAGCCATCCACAAGCATTCAAAAACATACTGAGGAATCTAGCAATGAAGAAGAAACCTACCCATTAGGTTTTGCAGTAGGGCAAATCCATGGCGTTTACATACTAGCCCAAAATGCTAAAGGCTTGGTTGTTATTGATATGCATGCAGCACATGAACGGATTATGTATGAGCGTTTAAAACAAGCAATTGATAACAAAGCCGTACCGATGCAACCGTTATTATTGCCAGTTAGTTTCAATGCTGACAGGGTGGAAGTCGCTACTGTGAGTGAAATGCTAAGCAATAGAAATGACACGTTAACTGAATTAGGGTTTGATATCGCAGTTTTATCACCAACGACATTGGCAGTGCGTGCGGTGCCAATATTGTTGAAACATGCCGATGCAGTTTCCTTGGCGCGTGATGTGTTACGTGAACTTAATGAATATGGTGCTAGCAGGGTGTTAACTGATCAACGTAATACTTTGTTAGGTACGATGGCTTGTCATGCAGCGGTGAGAGCAAACCGAAATTTGACCGTGCCAGAAATGAATGCGCTGATACGTGATATGGAAGCGACAGAACGTTCAGGGCAGTGTAACCATGGTCGACCAACCTGGTTTCAGGTCAGTATGCAAGATTTAGATAAAATGTTTATGCGTGGGAAATAAACGCATGCTTAGTGTTGCAGTAGGTTTTTAATTGTCCGCCAGACAAAACTGTCTGGAACTTCCAACCCATTCATAATGTAATTGAATAAATTGGTATTATTGATTGATGCGGGCAATGTGTTTTTAGCATCATAGGTGCCGCAAAATAGAATTTGGTCGCCATTAATGACCACCGTATCCTTGTCGGGAACCAGTGATGACCGACCATTTCTAACTAATAGCAATGGTACTAGTCGTAAATCATCTTTGCGGTTTGATGGGTCTTTCATAATGTTTTCTAATTTAACAATTAAGCCACTATCAATATACTCTTGCACTGCAATTGCGTTTTTGTGATCTATCGTTATGGCAAAGGTTTCTGGTACAGTTTCGCCTACTACATCCACTAACTGACTGATTAGGTTATTTGCCCATTGATTGTCTTGGTTGCGGACGAGTGCCAGAAACTCTGCCAGTAAAGGCGTTAACATATGCGCCAGGCATTCATGTGCGATAATGTCGGTTGGCTGCATGGTGATATCTGCACCAAACTTCTTGAATAAGGCACTATTGTTTCTGTTATTTTTGCGGATAATCAGGAATAAGTTAGGGTTCAGTTCTTTTGCTGTCATGACAATAGACAGGTTGTTGATGTCATTGTCCGTACCTGCAACGATACCGCATGCATCTTTAATACCTGCCTCAATGAGGGTATGGGCTTCAGTGCCACTGCCAATCACGCATTTTTCACATTCAGTTAAATCAGGCATCGCCTCAACAATGGTTGTCGTTAAATGCTCACGTTCCAGATTTTCAACAACGGACTTCCCAAACCGACCATAACCACAGACCACCCAGTTCCCTCTAGGCGGATTTTCTGGCGGCGGTAAAGTATCGCCAGGTACACCGGTTAACCATTGATGAAGTATATATGTGCCTAAGGCATGGACCCGCATGGCGAGCTGATCACCAAAGAGAATGTAAGGATTAATGATATGGTCAGTACCAAAAGAGGCCATATTAGCAACGATATCTTCACGCTCAGCTCTTGCCAGCACGCGTAAGTCAGGTTTCATTAGCTTAACAGAGACAGCGACGGCAAGATTGACTTCATCATTATCAGTCAGTGTAACTACACCGCTACAGTTGGGGTTGTATATACCAGCTCTGATTAGGTTTTCGGGTAATTTTGCATCGGCACACAGGCTTAGTATGGTGTTTTTAGTATCGGCAAGTTCCAGTTCATTTAAGCGCATTTGATTTTGTTCGACCACCACCACGCGCATGCCTTTCTCGTCCAGAATGTGAGCAAGTAAACTTGCAGATTGACCATAACTACATAAGATGAAAAAAGGTTCCTGAATAGCCTGCACATTGCGCGCGAAACGTTCTGCTGTAATGGTTTGACGTAAACTGACATCTTGCAATAAGGTAATAATCTTACCGACAGCATAAAACCAAGGGATAACTGTAAAATATATGGAGAAAGTCATCCATAAACGCTGCTCTTGACTATATGGGTAGGGAACTTCACCAAAACCAATGGTGGTGGCAGTATAGCTAATGACATAAAAAGCCTCGAATATGCTCATGTACCAAGTATTACCTTGGTCATCAACGCCAGGTACTAAAGTTAAGCCTATGGTAGCAATAGCAAAACTTGCAATAATGAGGATAAGTGGCCGCCGTAAACGACGGAGAATCATAAAGAGTATGCTATTCATCTTTGAAAGCAGAGTGTCTTATTGGTGGAGTTAAAAGGTAACAAAAATTGATTTTACCGACGTTGCGTAATGGTTTCTGAAATTAATAATATAACCGATACAAAATTAGCCATTAAAGCGCCACCTGACAGCGATACAATGTAAACCATTAGACTTGGCATATCCATTTTACCTTCAAGCGCTGTCCATAAAATAGCAGCTGTAATCAATTGAAGATCCGCTGCTAAACTAGTGGAAAGTAAAATAGCACCCATTTGTGTTCGATCGCCGAATTTTAATACTGTTGCAATCAAACTAACAATGATTGCGGCATAGAGTTCGTAAACATGGTGATGGGTTACATTATCAATATCCCCTAAAAAGAACCCAAAATTGAGCGTCATTGCGAGTACAATAAAAAAACCAAAGATAACTTTTTCTAAATTCATAATAAATCCGCCGTTGCTGAGTTCAATTGTTGGTAAAGTATTTGTTTTCCACTAAGCGGTATTATATAACTCTAGCTAATAATTAACAGTATGAATAACAATTCTCTTCCGAACGCTATTTTTTTAATGGGACCAACGGCAAGTGGCAAAACGGATGCTGCCATAGCATTATTGCAAGAATTTCCAATTGAGCTAATTAGCGTAGATTCCGCTTTAGTGTATCAAGATATGAATATTGGGACTGCAAAGCCAGATGCACAAACGCTAGCAAAGGCGCCACATCACTTGATTGACATTATTCCGCCAACGAAGAGTTATTCAGCCGCTAATTTCAGGCAAGATGCTTTACCGCTAATGGCAAAGATTACCGCCAAAGGAAAAGTACCTGTGTTGGTTGGCGGTACGATGCTTTATTTTAAAGCATTAGAGGAAGGATTGAGTGGCCTACCTCAAGCTAATCAGCAAGTGCGTAGCAAGTTAGACGAAGAGGCCGCTGTGGTTGGATGGCCTGCGATGCATCGCAAACTTGAAGCGATTGATGCTGAAACGGCCTTGCGTTTAAAGCCGAATGATATGCAACGTATTCAGCGCGCACTAGAAGTGTATGCACTGACAGGTGAAACAATGTCAGCATTGTATGCTAAGCAAGCTGCTGAAAAACTACCTTATAAAGTCTGTAAAATTGCATTAATTCCTGACGATAGGAAAGTGTTACATGAACGAATCGAAAGGCGATTTAATAAGATGTTGCTAGATGGCTTAATTGATGAAGTGAAAAGCATCCTCGCTAAATATCCGAGTTTAAATGCAGAATCAACATCAATGCGATCAGTAGGGTACCGGCAAGTCCTTATGTATCTGGCAGGTGACTATGATGATGAGGAGCTATGCAATCGCGGTGTGTTTGCCACCCGTCAATTAGCTAAAAGACAATTAACATGGTTACGTGGTATGCCCGATATTCAAGTGATTAACTCGTTACTACCATCTTATATTAGTGAAATTAAATCATATATAAAACATATAGTTAATATATATAATTAATGTTAATTATTATAATTTTTAATATCAGATTACATAAAAAAAGGTCACTTAATTAAGTGACCTTTTTAATGAGTTAAGGCTTAAATTTTGCCATCAAGACCCATTTGATAATATTTATGTGTAATTTTTTCTTGGTTCTCTAGTAACCAATCAATACTTGGTTCATTTGACATCGCCTTTTTAATAGCCAAGGTAGTTGCTTTACGGTGAATTTCAAATAATGCTTTGTGGTCCAAGTCTTTTTGACCAGCTACGCCTGGGTTTAGCCAGACAGAAACAATAATACCTAGATCATTGGCTTTTTCTTTAGGGATATAGCCTTCACGTACAGCATCTAGTACACCATTAGCGATAGCACCTTGTACTGTACCCATTAGAATGTTGGTGTATGCCGTATCTTTAACAGTTACTTTACTCACCATCAAAGTAGCCGGGCGAACCTGAATGTCTGTATTCATTATTGCTAGTACTTTAGAGTGACCTTGTGATTGATTAGCCAGTTGGTTCGCAAATGCGACACCCATAGGGCCATCCATTTCACCAATGGCTACTTCTGGTTCTGCTGCAGTGTTTTTTGGACCACCAGCAACAAGGGCCTCACCAACGCGCATAATAATTCTTTCACTCATGTTTTTACTCCTTATTCGATTATTTAAAGAAAGGTTAATTAACCTAATCGTTGTTGAATACGTTGCGCTGCCTCAACGCATTCATCTAAGGTCGCTACCAATGCCATGCGAATAAAACCTTCGCCTGGGTTCAAGCCGTGCGCTTCTCTGGCGAGATAGCTGCCAGGCAGCACAGTGATATTAAAATCAGCATATAACCGACGTGCCACTTCCGTATCTGATTCGTCGGTTTGCACCCATAGATAAAAGGCAGCGTCAGGCATCTGAACCTTTGGCCACACTTTTTTGAGCATTGGTGCGACGGTGTTAAATTTTTCTGTATAAAGCCTGCGGTTTTCAATGACATGGGCTTCATCGGCCCAAGCGGCAATGCTCGCTTCCTGTGCAGCAGGATTCATTGCGCATCCGTGATAAGTTCTATACAACAAAAACTTCTCTATTATACCAGCATCGCCAGCAACAAACCCAGATCGCATGCCTGGAACGTTTGAACGCTTGGATAAAGAGCCAAACACAATTAGTCGAGAATAGTCCCGCCCAAGTAGATGTGCTGCTTGTAGCGCACCTATCGGCGGATTTTTTTCATCAAAGTAGATTTCAGAATAACACTCATCTGCGGCAATGATAAATCCATACGAATCAGATAAATCAAAAAGTGTTCTCCATTCATCAAGTGACATCACCTTGCCAGAAGGGTTGCCAGGCGAACATACATAGACCAATTGCGTGCGACTGAGTACAGATGGCGGGACTTCATTGAAATCCATCTTGTAATCATTGTCGGGTAATGTGTTGATAAAGTAGGGCTCAGCACCTGCCAATAACGCAGCGCCTTCATATATTTGATAAAACGGATTTGGGCTAATCACCACTGGATTTGATTTGCTATGATCAATTACAGCTTGTGCTATAGCAAATAAGGCCTCACGACTGCCGTTGACTGGAATAACTTGCTTTTCTACATCCAGCATTGGGATGCTATAACGTTTTGTCGCCCAGTCGGCAATTGCCTGGCGTAAACCTAAACTGCCTTTCGTCGTCGGGTAGTGGGCTAAACCATTAATATGCTTAATGAAGCTAGCTTGTATAATCTCTGGTGTTTTGTGCTTGGGTTCGCCAATCGATAAATTAACTGGGTTATATTTAGTGTTCGGCGTTATATCAGCGAATAACGTTTTTAGGCGCTGAAACGGATAAGGTTGCAGCAAATTCATATTTTGATTCATAGGTGAGTATTATAGTGAGCATCGGTAAGAATAAAAACTTTTTTGCGATATTTGGGCTACTTTTTGGTGCATCCGTTTGGGGCATCATATGGTATCCCTATCGCTTACTAGAGCTTGCGGGGATGTCAGGTGTTGTAGCAAGCTTTTATACTTACCTAATAGCGATGTTGATTGGTTGTTTAGTATTCTGTCGACATTGGAGAGGTTTGTTTAATCAACCGAAAAGCATGATTTGGTTAATGCTAGCAGCAGGCTGGACTAATTTAAGCTATGTCCTCGCTATCATAGATGGTGAAGTGATGCGTGTTATTTTGTTATTTTATTTATCACCTGTTTGGGCATTAATATTGGCCCATTTTTGGTTAAAAGAAGCTATTGGCATAAAGGAAATTCTGGTTATAGTCGTCTCTTTACTTGGTGCTTTAATCATGATGTACGATACGTCATTATTAAAGAGTATGTCGTTACCTAGAAGTCACTCGGATTGGCTGGCGCTATCTGCAGGTATGGGTTTTGCGCTCACTAATGTCATTACGCGTAAATCTGCACACTTAACCATCGTAGCAAAATCGTTTGCTGTGTGGGTCGGCGTTGTGGTTGTGTCTTTAGCAGGCATGCTTCTTTTATCAGAAAATGCATCATTAGTTGTTTATACGAATGCTTATATATCAGTGCTTGCCTTAATTGTCGCACTATTACTATTTATGAGTGCTTTATTCGTACAATATGGGGTGACGCATGTTCCAGCTGCACGTGCGGCAGTTATTTTCTTATTCGAACTCGTTGTAGCTGCTATCGCCGCCTATTATTTAGCCGACGAGGCAATGGCTTTAAATGAATGGATAGGCGGCATATTAATAGTGTCTGCAGCAATCTATGCTTCGCTGGCAGAAGCTAAAGACTAAGATTCAAACCCACCACGCGCACCCTCAGCGGCAAAACGTATTTTGAGTGACAAGTCATTTATGGAATCTGCGTTTGCGAGAGCGTTTTCTTCATCGATTTCGCCGTTAGTGAATAGTCTGAATAAAGCCTGATCAAACGTATTCATTCCAATATCATTGTTGTCTCCCATAATCTCTTTAATCTCACCTAACCGCTGTTTGTTAATCAAATCAGATACATATGGCGTATTAATCAGCACTTCTACTGCTGCTACACGTTTTTTCACTTTTCCAGGGATTAAGCGTTGCGAGAGAATACTGACGAGGTTAAGTGATAAACCAAGTAGCAACCCATGTTTAGCTTCTGGTGGGAAGAACGAAATGATGCGCTCCAGTGCTTGGTTTGCATTATTTGCATGCAAGGTTGCCAAACATAGATGTCCTGTTTCAGCATAGGCTAGTGCTTGCTGCATGCCTGCCATGTCACGCACCTCACCAATTAAAATAACGTTTGGTGCTTGGCGCATGGCATTTTTTAGCGCACTTTCGAAAGAGTGCGTGTCAATTCCTACTTCACGTTGGTCAACAACAGATTTTTTGTGCTGATAAACAAATTCAATTGGATCTTCAATGGTGATGATATGACCGTTACTGTTTGCATTGCGGTAATCAATCATTGAGGCCAGCGTCGTTGATTTACCAGAGCCGGTTGCACCTACGACTAGGATGAGACCGCGCTTACGAATAATTAGGTCTTTCATTACGCTCGGTAATCCCAATGTTTTGAAATCTGGAATTTCAGTTTTAATATGGCGTATGACCATGCCAACTTCGCCACGCTGACGGAACACATTGACACGGAAACGACCAACACCTTTTTTGCTTATTGCAAAATTGCATTCCATGGTCTCTTCAAATTCTTTAATTTGCGTTTCGTTCATTAAGCCATAAGCAATTTCTTTAATCATGCCAGGCTGAAGAATTTGATTGTTAATAGGTAAGGTTTCACCTTCAACACCCAGATGAATAGCAGTTGATGTGCTGAAAAATAAATCAGAACCACCTTTTTCAACCATGAAATTTAGTACGGGTGTAATGTCAAATGCCGCCATATATTTTCCTATTGTTTGTTAATTCAGCACGGTGTTTGGACTTTATCACAAGCTTATTGGGTAAGGCTAGTGTCTTGGCAGTACGCCTGCCAAACAGATTGATATTGCGCTTCTAGTTGTTGTGCAAATTGCTGTGCATTAAACAAATTGGATTGAGTTTTAGCGATATTAATTTTTGTTTTGAATTCATTCAGTTTGGAACGATTATTTGCAATAGCTAACGCTTTTTTTTCATAAGCTGGTAATGACTCGCAAATCAACTCCGATAAGCCAATATGTTTGAGTAAGCTCGCTGCTACTCTAGCTGGGAAGGTGTCAGCTATCCACGTCACGATAGGGATGCCTACCCAGATAACATCGCTTGCTGTGGTGTGTGCATTATATGGTGTCGTATCCAAAAATAAATCTGCATGGCGTTGTCTTTCCAAGTGTGCATCAGAATGCGTTCGTGCTGCAAAAATCAACCTGTTTTGGTCGATACCAGCGCTTACGGCCTCTTTTCTTAAGTTTTCTTTTGCCCATTGATTACAGTCAAGTAACCAAAGGACGCTATCGGGTACTTTTTTGAGCAGGCGCATCCATACAGCGAATACATCAGCAGTAATTTTAAATGTTTGATTGAAGCAACAGAACACAAAGCTGTTCTCAGGCAAATGATGCGCTGCCTTATTGGTAGTGGTTGAAAAAGCACGCTTGGTGTTCGGTTGATAACAGGGTAGATATAATAACTTCTCGCTAAAATTTTTTTGATCTGGAGCAATAGTTTTGTCTACGATTATATAGTCAAATAAAGCATTGTTATCATCTTGATTAAATGCGCCCATGGTGCCTGGATATCCCAACCAGTTAATGTGTATGCTTGCAGGTTTTAGCGCAACAATGCCAGTACGACTACTTTGAGTAAACCCAGTAAGGTCAACCAAAATATCGATCTGATCTGCATTTATTTTTGTAGCAGCTTCTAGATCATTCATTGCGCGAATATCAACAAACGAGTCAAATGCTTCTATCAAACGCTTACGGACGGGTGTTTCGTCCTCCTTGCCATAGGAGTACGCAAGAATGTTAAAACGTGATCTATCGTGATTTTCAATTAACTCTGTAATCAGAAATGCTAGCGGATGTAGTCTGAAATCAGCCGATAAATAGCCCACATTGATTTTAGGTTTCGCTTGTTTTTTATGTTGATAAGCTTGCTTTTTACCTAATTCAAAAAGTGCTCGATAGTTTTGCTCAACATAATTACTGGCACACAGTTTTTGCTCCGCTGCTGTGGTAGAGGGCATGGCGAGAAAAGCGAAAGGTGAAATTTGTGCTTCAGGTTCAGTTTTAATCCAATGACGAATCCGTTCAATCTGTGCCATCAGGCTATTATTTCCTTGCCCATGCCAATCACAGATGTGCTGCTTTTGATGAACAAGGTGCGATAAGGCATGAAACAAATTAGGGTTAATGCTGAGCGCTTTTTGATAACTTTCGATAGCCAGATCTAGCTGGCCAACTTCACGTTGAATATTACCAAGATTGTTGTAAGCATCTGCAAATGTGGGGTCGCCTAAAATAGCCTGCTGAAAGCTAGTTGCTGCTACTGAAAAATGTTGTAGCTCACGCTGTGCATTACCGAGGTTATACCAGTAAGCTGGGTTGCTGGGTTGGTGTTGTAATGCTTCCTCAAAGCAAGCTGCGGCGATTTGATATTGCGCCTTTAATTGCGCTTGATTGCCTAACCCCTGCAAGGCATAACAAAGTGCATTTATCACTTCAGGGCTTTTGTTGAAATGTAAAATACGTCTAAAGTAGCTAGCCGCTTCTTCAAAACGTGTGAGTTTGACGCATAAGTTTCCACAAGCAGTTAGAAGTCCAACTTCATTTGGATACAGTGAAAGCGCTTGCTGAAAGTAATCTAATGCGAGTGTTTCATTGCCTTGGTTTTTTGCGGATTGCGCATTGCTTATTAATTGATTGACATCGACCATCACATTATTTTAATCTAAAAGTCATATAAGTTTTGGGCAATCTTTTTTAGTCCCATTTCACGTAGCAAGAATCGGCTTGGATTTATTCTTGATGCGATGGATGGATCTATCGCTAGTGGTTCTTGATTGACCAAGTTGGCAATTAATTCGCCGCATAGCGGAGCGGTAATTAAGCCCTTCGAACCATGCCCAGCATTGAGATAGAAACCCTTTAGCCAAGGCAATTTTGATGGCTTGTCGTTATATCTAGGGGGCTCTTTTTTTAGCTGATGCTCATCAATCATTTGGCCTGCTAAAGGGACATAATCCCTTGTTGCACTGCGCCAAGCAACACGGCCAGTTAGCTTACTAACTTCAATTTGCTTATGTATAGATGGTGATATTGTTTTTAGGGCATGTAAATTACTCTTTGTATCAAAGTCACTAAGCGCTGCATTCATATCATGAGGTGCATAGCTAGTGCCAATCGAGTGAAACCCATCTACACATGGGCTTAGGTAATGGTCCGTACACAAAATAGTTTTCAATTCGTTGCTGATAGCATTCATTGGGAAAAAATTAACTTGACCACGAACTGGAGTAATAGGAATGCTATTGCACTGTTTAAACTGCGCAATATCATTTGCATTAGCAATCACAACGACATCGCTCTCTAAAGTAGCCTTTCCTTCGAAAGTGACTTGCCAGAAATCCTCTATTTGTTTTATGCCAATAGCAGATGTGGCCATTAATTTGGTAATTAAATCAGATTGAATTAATGCTTGGCAGAATAGCTTAGGTTTAACCCATCCAGATTCTGCTATATATAAGCCACCATTGCCTAGCGCAATGTTTGCTACTTTGCTAGCTTCTGTTGCATTCAATAGTTGAATACCACTTTCTTGTTTGTTTTTAGCAAAAAATAGTGTTTGTTTTTCTTTTTCACGCGCGTTGTGCGCTAATTGTATTTGACCGCAAAGATTATATATAGCTTCATCAGCAGAGACGTCTTGGAGTACCGAAAGGGTATGAGCAAATCCATATTTTGCAATACTGCTAAGTACACTAGCGCCTGCGTTAAACTTAGGATATAGCATGCCAACAGGGTTTCCTGAAGCTTCTTCAGCGATACCCTGATGACGTTCAATGAGTGTGACAGCAATCCCACGTTTAGCCAATGCATAAGCAGTACTGCAACCAGCAATACCTGCACCTATTACAATTGCTCTTAAAGATTTATTTTCCAATATTAGTAAACGCCAAATTTAAATGTAAGTAACAGCTTGTGACAAAAAAAGAGGCAAGCTAGTTTAATGCGCATATTAATAGCGCAAAATAGCTTCGCAGTATCATGATCCATACTTTTTCCTATCACAAAGGGTATACTTATCTGTATAGTTGCGTAATAATGAAGGTATTGTTAATAAGGAATAAAGCATGAAAAAAACCATCTCTAATTTTATCTTATTCGCATTATTCAGTGTGGCGCTCATCGCCTGTAGTGCAAATGATAAACAAACCGTCAACGATAAAATCAAAGATTGGCCCAGCTATGGTAACGATTACACGAGTCAACGATATTCACCTGCACGTCAAATTAATACAGACAACGTCAAAGACTTAACGCTTGCTTGGCAACACAATAGTGGTGTTGTTGCCAGCTATCAAACAGCGCCAATTGTACAGCAGGGCGTGATGTATTTTTCACTGCCGTTTAATCATGTTGTTGCGGTAGATGCTGCGACTGGTAAAGAACTGTGGCGTTACGAACACGATAGACGAAAAGATTGGAAAATGTGCTGTGGTCCACAAAATAGAGGCGTTGCAGTAAGCGATGGTAAGGTTTTTATCGGTACAGTCGATGCGAGGTTAATTGCACTGGACGCACAGAACGGTAATAAAATTTGGGATATCGATGTTGTAGAAGCAGCCATCAGTAGGGAGGGGCAGGAAACACTGAGTCAAGATGACCCAAATAAGGCACGAAAAGTAACTGGTGGGACTGGTATTGGCATTGGCATGGCGCCAGTGGTATATAAAGGTAAGGTTATTATTGGCATTACAGGCGTAGGATATGGTTTACATATTGATAACCCACGTGATGATGCCCCTCTGGGCGCTGTTATTGGGGTGGCTGGTCGTTTTGGGCGTCCTGGATTTCTTGCCGCTTTTGATGTTAATGATGGGCAACGTATCTGGCAGTTTGATACGATTCCTGCAACAGGTTGGGAAGGTGACTTTACAGTAACGACAGCTGATGGCGTTAAATTGGATAGAGATATCGCAGAAGAAAAAGCAGACTTGGCAAAGTACCCTGATGCGGCAAGTTTAGGCGGTGGCTCTGCTTGGAGCACACCAGCGATTGATACAGAGCATGAAATTTTATATTTTGGAACAGGCAACCCGTCTCCGCAGATGAACGACGTTTCTCGTCCAGGTGATAACTTATACACAGTTTCATTGATTGCACTGGATGCAAATACAGGCGAGCGTAAATGGCATTATCAGCAAGTGCCGCATGATTTGTGGGGTTATGATTTGGCTAGCCCGCCCGTATTATTCAATTTTGAGCAAAATGGAAAAATAATTCCTGCCGTCGGTCAGGCAGGAAAAACAGGCTGGTTTTATATCCACAATCGTTTAACTGGCGAGTTATTACTTAAATCAGAGGCTTTTGTACCGCAAAAAAACATGTTTGCAAAAGCTACTTTTGAAGGGACAGTTTTGTATCCAGGTATTCTAGGCGGCTCAAATTGGTCACCAGTGAGTGTAGACCCTGATAAGCAACTGACTTTTGTGGCAGGCATCCATTCACCTATCAAATATACATTGCACGAAACTGCAGCAAAAGATGGAAATCCTCCAATTCAGTACGCTTCTAGTGAGCCGACGGATGATCAAAGTTGGGGGCTTTTATCAGCTATCGATTTAACAACAGGCAAAATTGCATGGCAAAATAAAACAGAACAACCTTTGGTTGGAGGCTCTTTAGCGACTGCTGGTGGCTTGGTGTTTATGGGGGAGGGCAATGGCAATTTTAATGCTTACAACAGTCAAACAGGAGAGTTGCTATGGCAGACGAAATCAGCATTTGGCGTGAATGCGCCGCCTATTTCCTATACTGTTGATGGTGTGCAGTAT
>CAXIBZ010000007.1:0-15352 GCA_964022105.1 uncultured Methylophilaceae bacterium | reverse complement strand
CCCTTTCACGATAAGTGGCACCTCTACTTGATCGCGCAACCAGACCAAGTCTTCCCAAGTCGGCGCTTTCGTCATCCAACCATCAAATACCATGCTCTGATTTGCCCCAATGGTGGATGGCTCTAGTGGCGCCTCTTGGTTAATAGCAGTGATATCAGACGGCAAATTAATCATTAGCTGCTTTACGGGTGCGTCTACTGTGAACACAATCACTGCGTAGCCAGCAGATGTAGCACGTTGAATCAGCCTAAGAGTTCTGTCTCTATCTCCTTGCCAATACAATTGAAACCAAAGCGGTTGTTGCGCGGTTTCAATGATTGCTTCTAAGGATTGACTAGCTAGACTACTCACAACCATTTGACCTGACTGTGCATTCGCTGCCATTGCTGTTGCCAACTCCCCTTCAAAATGAAATAAGCGCTGATAAGCGATGGGTGCAAGAAAAACTGGATGCGCGTAAGATTGCCCAAATAAAGTCAAACTTGATTTTGGCTGATTTAATTTCACTAGTGGTCTAGGTATAAGCGGTAGTGCTTCAAACGCCTGAGTGTTTTCATCGGCGGTAATAGCACGACCTGCTGCACCCTCCAAATAGTGCCATACATATTCATCTAACTCAGCTTGTGCTAGCGGCTTATAATCCGTTGCAGTACTGATATCAGATGGAAGCGAATTGGGCAGCTGATTAGGTGTTCCGCTCATTCAGACCACCCCCTTAACAAATTATGATAGACACCCGTAAGCTTGATGACCTCATCTGTCTCACCTAGCTGCTGCCTCAGCTTGACAAGCGACATATCTAAATCAAATAGCGTTTTACGATGGGCTGGGCTTCTGACCATACTTTGGATAAACATAAAGCAGGCGACTCGCTCACCTCTGGTTACAGGCATAACAGCATGCAATGATGATGATGGATAAATAACCATCGCACCAGCATCCAACTTGACCGATTGACTGCCATAGGTATCCTCGATAACCAACTCGCCGCCATCATAACTATCAGGTGGACTCAAAAACAGCGTTGCCGATATATCTGCACGGATATAACCAGATCCATCTGGCATTGATCGCATCGCATTATCAACATGAAAACCGTAGCTATTAGTTTGACCACTATAGCGATTAATGAAGGGCGGCAAAATTTGTTTTGGTAGAGCTGCAGAAAAAAATAATGGGTCTTGTTGCAGAACTTTTAAAATAATCGTTCTTATCTGCTTAAGCGTAGAATTGCCTTCAGGCAACTGTTGATTATTTTTAACGAGCGCTGCCTGCGTACCAGCCGTACTTCTGCCATCTTGCCATGCTGCATTATTTAACAGACCAGCAATGTGATTAAGCACTTCACCAATGAGTACATCAGGCAACTTAATTAGCAAACAAACTACTCCTAAAACTTATATTCCGTTGTGACAATGGCTTGCCTGCGATTACCTGGCACAACTAAGCCTCCATTATCGTATACCGCGTCATAATACTCTTTGTTGAGTAGATTTTTGATGTTTAAACGTACTGCCCATTTGGGTTGCTCATAAGCAACCATGGCATCAACACGGGCATATCCTGGTGCTGAGTTTGGATTAAAGTGGCCATTAACAAAATCATTATCTGCATTTGTTCGTGAAGGCACATAAGCATAACGCTCACCTTTAGCTTCTACACCTCCACCTATTTTCCATGCACTTGTCAAAGCATAGGTTGTCCAAATATTGAGTGTTGCACGTGGCGTATTTCTAGCACGTTGCCCTTCGTATCTTTCATCCGCTACTGTTATTGCGCCAGTGCTAGCATTTACATTTTCAGCAACCTTAAGGATTCTGGCATCTAGCAATGCAATGCCCGAAAAAACATCCCACTTATCTGTAATTTGCCCCGTCATCTCTAGCTCAATACCATTGGTGCGACGCTTTCTGGTTAGAATCGATTCGGTTGATTCTAAATCTCTATTTCGCTCCCAATAGTTCGTCGATGTAAATAAAGCCGTTCTAAATGCCAAGTCGCCATCCATAAACAACCATTTTGAACCAATCTCAAACGTTTTACTGCGCTCTGGTGGTTGCGGCACAACAGTCAGTTGGTATAGGTCTGCAGTCGGGCTAAATGAATCACTCCAGCTTGCATAATAGTGCACGTCTTCGGTTGGTTGCCATGAGAGTCCCGTACGATAACTATTTTCACCATAGCTTAATTTTGGTGAGGTTTCACTCGCATAATCGGCACGCATCTCATCGCGTCTAATACCTGCCGTTGCTTTCCAACCAGGCATGAACTCAACTGTATCCTGGACATAAGCAGCATAATTATCAGCCTCAAATGATACTGCATTCCCCAATATAGCAGCATCATGGCGATTATAGGTTACCCCATTTGCTGCAATGGCTGCATTCAATGCCCCACCTGTTAGCAAATAAGGTTCCCCTGTCACAGGGTTAAAAGCTTGCAATGCTTTACGGTATGAGTCTTCTTTTAGATACTCAACCCCTGTTAAGAACTCATGTCCCATACCAGCCAAATCAAACTTGGTACTAAAATCAGATTGCAAGTTTACTGTTTCATAGTGCATTTTGCGCGTTACATTTCCGCCCACACTGCTATTTTCAGTTGGCAAATCATCTCTTGGTGTCTTTGCCCAATAGCCACGCTTATATTCAGCATGTCTAAGCTGGGTTCTGATCTGCATATCATCGGTAAACTTATGAGTGAAGATACCCGTGGTCATGCGCGTATCACTATCATCAAAGTTGTTATCATCACCCCAAAATGTGCGGTCAGTCCTGCCATTGCTGCCGTCATTAATTGGTCGCTGATTGAAGAAACGCACACCAAAGTCTGGGACATCACGAGTTTGTGTATAAATATGATTTAAAAAGAATTCGTTATCTGTACCGATACCTGCACCAAAACTTACAGCCATACCGCTGCGATTTGCTTCAGGATGATCACCCGTTGTTGGGTTTTTTCGATAAGTCTCTTCAGCCCTATCCATCACGTTTACTCTAATGGCTGATGTTTCAGTAATTTGCTTATTAAAATCTCCGGTGAACTGATGATAGTTATAGTCACCTAAGCTACCTGTAATCGTATTATTATCATTGAGCTCTGCCATTTTAGATACTTGATTGATAACGCCGCCAGCCTGACCTCGACCAAACAGCATCGCAGCAGAGCCGCGTAATACATCAACTTGTTCAAGATTAAACACTTCACGGTTGTACTGTGCAGTATCACGCATATTATCTAAATAGGTGTCACCAAAAGTATAAAAGCCACGCAACATAAAATTGTCGCCTGCGCGACCACCTTCGGCAGCGTTAATGGCTAAACCAGACACATTTCTCAGCGCATCACGTAACGAGCTGATTTGCTGATCATGCAAGAGCTCTCTCGTTAACGTCGTAACTGCTTGTGGCACATCATGCGGATCCTGATTCGTTTTTCCAACGCGTGTCTTTGTTACTTGATAACCGATACTTGGTTTCTCAATGGTTGCTTTTACTTTTACCTCTTGCAGCTCTTCAACTGTTTTATTATCGACAACGACACTTGGATCAACATCTTCGGCCATCACTGTATAACTTTGCGCCAATAATAATACAGCGACATATGACGCTTTTTTCTTAAACTTCTTCACGGTACAACTCCCTTATTTATTTTTATTTGGCTACAGGAGTTGAACTCTTTGGCTACTCAATTAAATTGCTAAAACATCAAACGCGAATAATAATAGTTATCATTTATTAAGTAAAGATATTATTAGATTAACTAACAATCAAATCTGTTTCGAGAAGGGTGATAGCTGCGGCTCTAATACTTCCAGGTTATCGTTGCAAGTCCATTTACTGGTGCTGCGTAGTAACTAGTCCCTGAGCCAGCGTATATCATGCTCGCTAGGTATTTTTTATTGGTAACGTTGTATAAGTTAATCGCCGTACTCCAATGATCATCAATTTTATAATTAGCCATCAAGTTTAATGTGGCATAACTACCTTGCTCATAACGAACAGGCGCAACTATGCCAGGTACAGTGATGTCAACATGCGTATCACTCTGCCAGTTTAGGCTTGCACCCACTTTTAGGTTTTCAATTTGTGGCACTTTATATACACCCGTTAAGTGAGCTAAATGTCTAGGTGTAAATGAATTGACATTGTCACCTTGATCGTTTTTCACACTCATCAAGCGGGTATATCCGGCATTAACATTTAATCGATTAGTCAATTCACCCGACACATCAAATTCATACCCTTTGCTGATCGCTTGAATGCCGTCATAAATTGCTCTCACACCTACCATACCAACTTGTTGAGCAACATTTTCTTGGTCAGTTCTAAAGATGGCAAACGAGCTATTTAGCTGTTTGCTAAACCAATCACTTTTTATGCCCGCCTCAATATTCTTACCTTTTAATGGTGCTAATGGTTGGTTGCTCGCATCTGTTTCGACTTGTGGCTTATAAATGCCAGTGTAACTTGCATACAAAGTGTGCGTATCATTCAGATTATAAACAGCACCAATATAAGGCGTAAGCTTGTTGCTATCGTCAGCTTCTTGTGGAACACCATAACTAAAGCCCTCCAACTCGTAACTTAGCAAGCTGCCGCCGATTGTCACTTTCAGCGCATCAGTTGGATTCAACTTAGCGGCTGCGTAAAAATTAGTCGTCTCTGTTGTAAAGTCCGCATTTTTACTCTCAGCACCATAAGTTGGAAGTGGAAAATCGGCGGCACTTTCAAAGCTAGTTAAAGGTACTCCAATTAACCATTTCGACCGTAATCTTTAACATCCGCCTTACTGAACGTGGCGCCAACTACTAACTCATGTTGACGTCCCGCTAATTCAAAAGGACCATTTATATAAATATCAGCGACATTATCTTCGGTTTTAGTGTCGTACATACCCGGGTAACTAAACAATCCAAGCCCATTGGCACGATCTTCGTTACCGTAAATATAATGAAGGCGTGCTTTAGAGTCCGTTGTTTTGTGTGTTAGCTGCCCTTTCGCTTTCCAATCATTATCAAAATCATGGGTGAGTTCAGCGAAGGTAATATTGGTGTCAACATTCCAATAAGTCCAGTCTGGCGCTGTAGAGTCTGAGCGTTTGTAATCACGCTTACTACCATCTGCATAGAGCAGCGGTAAGCTACCCCAATTGTTTCCACTGGAGTCATTTTGATGATAAGTGTGACCAAGGGCGATATTAGTGCTTTCACTTAAATCAGCCTCAATCACACCGTACAATACATTTCGTTCTGTACTGTAACGGTCAATATAGGAATTTTTATCTTGGTGTGCTGCAACTAAACGTCCACGCACGCTAGCATCTGCATTTAATGCGCTAGAAATATCAGCATCTAGGCGGCGATTGTCCCAAGACCCTGCCGAAACATCCACTTCTGCTTGAAAATCTTTTGTTGGACGTTTGCGAATAAAGTTGATGGTAGCAGATGGGTTGCCTGTTGCTGTCAATAAGCCATTCGCACCGCGCAAGATTTCTATGCGGTCATAAATCGCTAAATCTAAATCGCCATAGTTGGTACCGTAGGTGATAGGCGTACTAATGCCATCTATTTGAAAATTCGTAATCTTAAAGCCACGTGCAGTGTATTCGGTACGGTCGGTCTCAAAGGCTTCAACTTTAATACCTGTGGTGTAAGCCAGCGCATCATTGACTGTTAATACACGAAAATCATCAAGCTGCTGTCGAGTGATAACAGAAATAGATTGTGGTGTTTCTTTAATGCTAGTGTTTAATCTTGTTGCCGTTGCGGTATCTCTAATAGTATAAGACTCAGTCTGTTCTGAAGGTATTTCCCCTTCAAAGTTATCCGCCTTCACTTGGACTTCCGCCATGACTTCAACATCTTCAGCACTGATTGCAACAAGTGGTAGCGCAAATAATAACGCCGAAACAAGCGCTCTCTGGCGCCCTCTATATGTAGATTGCATATTACTCCCCTGTGTTTAAAAACTTCTTGGCTGGCTACAGGTAAGTGAATACGGTTGCTGGCTACAAATATTGGTTAAATGTTAATCTCGATAATAAAAATAAATGATCACAATGATTGGTATAGATAGCGCAAATAGAGAGATGCTTTCTAAAACACCATCTTCTAATAGCGCAATGATTAAGCCAAATAGTGTGAGTACGCCAAGCACAATTGGCCACTTGAATATCTGTTTTAAATTTTTATTTTGCATAAATAAATGTGTCACCATAAATTAGTACGCCTCACTGAGCCTGATTTGTGTTTCTATATCAGGCACATCCTGATTGCGTTTTTTCCACCAGAGCATTAACCCTGTCCACAACACAATAATGGTTAAGATATCCAATATCGCCCATATCACCTTAAGCGTCATGCCACCATAGTCGCCAAAATGAAGTGGCTGTGAAATCAGAAATGCTGTCATGTACCATGGAATTTCTCTGCTATCTGTTAGCTCTGCCGTTTGCGCGTCAATTAAAACTGGCTTATATAAACGCGCCGTTAATGGCGAGTTACCATTCATAAAAATGCCATAATGATGCTGGCTAGAAAAAGCGGTGCCTGGAAAGGCAATAAACGCTAAATTCAAATCAGGCTCAAGTTGCTTAGCAACATCAATACCAGCCTGAATAGAAGCAAAAAGCGTTGGCGGCGGCAAGTCTTTGTAAGGTGCGACCATTTCGGCCATTTGATCCGCCTGCCAATAGTTCACCACCAGCTCAGACCATGCATTGACAACCCCAGTTAACCCAACAACAAAAGCCCAAACTAACGTGACAACACCTAAAAAGTTATGGGTATCTAAACGTTTTAATTTAGTTGCACGATTTTTACGGATTTCGCCAAATGCAATACGTCGCATAAAGGGTGCATATAAAACAACACCTGATACCACCGCAATCACCATTAAAAACCCCATCAAGCCCAAAAACAACATACCAGGCAAACCTGCAAATAAATCAACATGCAGCCTAAGCATCATGTGCATAAAACCTTCATCAAATTTCGGCTCATCTAATATTTTTGCAGTTCTTGAATCAATCATTAAGAACTTATTGTCTTGATCTAGCGGTGTTTTTCCTAAGCTAACAAACCAAAAAGTTGATTTGTCAGGCTCTTTAAACACATACTGAACCACATCATTTGGATAACGTGCTTTTGCACTAGCAATCACCGCATCCATGCTGGCGAGCGGGGTGTCTGCTGCCATTGTTGGTGGCTCAACTTCATCGCCTAATAGGTGGCCAATTTCATGACCAAAAATTAACGGTAAGCCAGTCAAGCACAGCAGTAGCATAAAAACGGTACAAACGAGGCTTGACCATTTATGCACCCAAGCCCATGTCTTTATTGAGCCCATCATCACTATTCGCCTGATTTGGGTTCACTAACAAAGCCAAGCTTGGTTACGCCTGCAGTCTGCGCATCTGCTATCACTTCAGCTAGCACTTGATAGCGCGTTCCTTTATCCGCACGAATATGCAGCTCTGGTTGTGGCTCTTGTTCCGCCACTTGAATGAGTTTCTGCTTTAGCTCACCCTCGACCAGTAGCATATCATTCCAGTATAGTTGGCCTAAATCATTAATAGCGATGCTAATCACCTCAGGTTTATCCTCAATCGGCTGACTGGTCGCCTGCGGCAAATTAATTTTGACTGCGTGTGTAAGCAAAGGCGCTGTGATAATAAAAATAACAAGCAAAACCAACATCACATCGACCAATGGCGTTGTATTAATTTCACTCATTGGTTGCGTGTGCTCGCCAGCGCTGAACTGATTTCCGCCCATCATACTGACGCCCCATTTTCTGCCTTTTTATAGCCATGCATGTCAGCAACATTATTTGGCACCTTGCTTAACTGATGCGTTGTTAGTGGCGCGCCTGTCGTTAGTAACGTATGCAAGTCTTGTGCAAAATGCTCCAAGTCTGCCATAATCGTTCTATTCGTTTTCACATACGCGTTGTAGGCCAGTACTGCAGGTATCGCAACAGCCAAACCAATTGCTGTCATAATCAATGCCTCACCCACTGGTCCAGCTACTTTATCAATTGAAGCTTGCCCGCTTGTACCGATCGCAACTAAAGCATGATAAATGCCCCACACCGTACCAAACAATCCAACAAAGGGTGCAATACTACCAACTGTAGCCAATAACGACAGGCCAGACTCTAAACTGGCTTGCTCTCTTGACAATGTTCTCCTCAAGTTACGCGCAATAAACTCATCCTGACTACAACATGCTGCTAAATTTTTACTCGCATGCTGCTGATGATGTTGTGTTGATTCAACTGCTGTAATTGCCAGCCGATATGCAGGTGTTTTTACTTCTTGCATTTGTAAGGCGGCTTGCAATGTCGGTTTACTCCAAAACTTTTCAACATAACGTTTCATCGTTATTTTTGCTTTATAGCCCTGATAAGCCTTTATCAAGATGTAATACCAGCTCAGCACTGACATTACCAATAAGGTAACCGCGACCAAGATTGAAACCATACCACCTTGTGCAATAAAGTTGAGAACTTCAAATTGTTGCGCTATTTGCATCATATTTCCTGTAAAAAAATTTCTTAAACTTGAGTAAAAAAACCATGTTAATCAATAAGCTAATTCAGACTTTGCTATTTAATCTAATGTAAAACTGATGGGAACCAATACGTAGGCACTTAAAGCCTGCGCCCCTTTACGTGCAGGTATAAACTTCCATCGTTTCACTGCATCAACTGCCGATTCATCCAAGCGCGTATAACCGCTACTTTTTTCAATTTTCACAGTGTTTGCTGCCCCCTGCTCAGAAACTAAAACCTTCAATAACACACGGCCTTCTTCTCCAATTTTTCTGGATAGTCGTGGGTAATTTGGTGCTGGATTATTCAAATATGCCACTCCAAATTTCGGCTGCTCTATAACCTCTTCTATTTCCGCAGCTTTTGGCGGTGATGGCGCCGCCGTTTGTTCAACTTCTGGCTCAGCAATCTCTTCTACATCAGGCATACTGTCGATGACAGGCTCTGTTGTTGCCTCGATTAGCGGCTGCTCTAAATTCTCTACAGGCACTATCTTCTCAACAACTTTTTTGGGTTTAATAACCGTTTTTTTTGCTGGCTTTTCTGGCTTGATAATAGGCACCAATTCTGGTTCTGGAACTGGCTCAGGTGCAGGCGGCGCAATAATGCTCACTGTAATAGGTGATGCTGACTGTTGTATTTTTTGCTGAGTGTCTGTTTTAGACACAAGCAAATAAAAAAGGAAAGCATGACCCAATAACGCTATCATTAAACCAACTGCTTGTAGATATTTACCTTTAGATTGCTTCTGGTTCCTGATTACATTTAAAGCAATCGTCTCAAATGAAGCAACGTCATGATCAAATGCTTTGCGATCTAGTCCGTAATCATCTTTCAAGCCATTTTTCTCTTGTGCTTTAAGCGATATAAAACCAGATGGATATTTTAATAAAATGTTGGCGGTCAATGGATACCCCCAACCTTAACCAGATCTGCCTCAAACCGTGCTTTTTCCATATTGTAGTAACGTAGTCGGCTATCAGCCTCTTGGATTAATGTGCTAAACAGCTCCAAATCCTGCGCTTGCAAACGTATGCTCACCGGCCCTATTTCAACCTCCACCACTTCGCATCGCTCACAATACTCAACTAAACCGCTTTGATTTTTATTCAGCAGAATACGTCTATGTTCATTTTTTTGACTCATGTCATTCCCTCATTGCTTCGATTGATACCATTACAGTCGAAACTGATACTTACATTTAGTCAGCAATAATTTTTTTTGCTTAGTTATACTTAACAAATAACTTTCGCCCAAATGCTCGATTAAAATTTCTTTGCCATCACCAAACAACTGTTGTGTATTCAACTTCTTAATCTTTGTCGTCTTAACCTCTTGCTCCATATTCCCCTATCCTTATTACAGGAGCGCATTAACATCTATGGCCTCTAAAAATAAATTTACCCAACTCAAAAAAATAGCCGACTTACATCATATGAATGAATGCGACTCAAAAGATCGTTCACGATCAAGGAGATGCATATTGCTATGCATTTGCTACATCTAAGGTGAGTTAGGGCACCTTAAATTCTGTTGGAAACCGTTTTAAATCACCTATACACGGTTCGCATAAAACTCAACGACTAACTGCAAATCGACAGGAAACGGAACATTATCTAATGATGGGTAATGGCTTATCTTTGCACTGATTGCTTGCTCATCCCATCCCATCCATTCTGGTCGATCTAGCACTGGCGCTTTGAGCGTTTCAACGATAATTGGCATATTTTTACTTTTTGCTTTAACCGTTACTTCATCACCTATTTTTAAGCGCATAGATGGTATGTTTGCCTGTTTCCCATTCAGCAATACATGCCCATGACTAACTATCTGTCTGGCAGAAATCAGCGTCGGTGCAAAACCAGCACGAAACACGACATTGTCTAAACGTCTTTCAAGCAATTGAATAAGGCGCTCACCTGTTGGCTCTTTACCCTTACGGGCATCCACAATCAAGCGTCTCATTTGCGTCTCTGTCAAACCATAATTAAAGCGAATCTTTTGCTTTTCTATTAGCTTTACACCAAAATCAGAACGCCTTTTGCGTAATGCTTTATTACCATGCTGCCCTGGCGGAAACGGTCTATCCTCAATACTCTTGCGTGACAACCCAGGCAAATCTACGCCTAGTGCCCGCATTATTTTTACTCTTGGCCCAGTTAATCTTGACATATCACTCTCTATTCTCAGTCTATTGAAGTGTGCCTTGCGATGGCATAACGCCAGCTTCAACAAACAAATATTCTTCCACTACAGCATCCCACTGCATTGTTAATCGTTGAGCAACCTCTTGAATTGAGGCCCCATCAGCATACTCAGGTGCATTGAGGTTATTGGCTAAAGTCAATGCAGTTTTCGCTAATCCAATTGAAGGGTTGATGGCATACTGAGTTGCAACACAAGATATAGCCATCAACACATCCTTTGCTGTTGGAAGCTCTGGATCAAACTCTGCCTTCAATACACTTTTCTGACTCACTGCACACCCTCGTTTCAGCATCAAATTACAATAATACAAATGATAATGATTCGCATTAATATTGTAAAGCATTAATTTATAATCATTTCGGTTTGCATCACTAGCCTTGCTGCAGCTTTACGTACCATCTCATTCATCAACATAAAATTCACGGCGTTAAGTTTTAAAGAGGTATCTCCAAGCTCCAAAACCACCGTATCCTGATATTGGTTATATACAACTTTATACTGCTCATTACCTGGCACTGTCGTTTTACCCACAACTTTGATTCCGCGCATTTTAGTAGACCCTTTGTCAATGAACTTTAGTAAATGATAATGATTATCATTTACTATGTCAAGCGCAAGCTATATCAAATGCATTTACCGTCTTTTCGCATCTTGACCAAATATGTTCAAACCGTTATTGTCTAGGGTTCGTATAAAACAGCTGAAACTATAGAGATTTATGAATCAACCCTCCCCAATCGATAGCAACAAGCAAGATGAAACCATGACCCAATTCACTGGGGCAGAGATTCTGATTAAGTGCTTACATGAGGAAAAGGTCAAATTTGTTTTTGGCTATCCTGGCGGCGCTGTGCTCAACATATATGATGCCATTTACCAGCAGGATCAGTTCAAACATATTTTGGTCCGCCATGAACAAGCAGCCTTACATGCTGCAGATGCATACGCGCGCGCAACGGGTGAAGTTGGCGTTGCCCTTGTAACATCTGGTCCAGGTGCTACTAATGCAGTGACGGGTATCGCAACGGCTTATATGGATTCGATACCGATGGTCGTTATTAGCGGTCAGGTGCCAACTCACGCAATTGGGGAAGATGCATTTCAAGAATGCGAGAGCGTTGGCATTACTCGCCAATGTGTAAAACACAACGTCTTAATTAAAGAGATCAAATACATTGCACCTGTGATGAAAAAGGCATTTAATGTTGCTGCCACAGGCCGCCCAGGACCTGTCCTTGTTGATATCCCAAAAGATATTACTGCAACACTGAACAAATTTGAATATCCTGAAAAAGTAGAAATGCGTTCGTATAACCCTATTACCAAAGGGCATGCAGGACAAATTAAAAAAGCGCTAAAGCTGATTGCTGAAGCAAAACGACCAATGGTCTATACAGGTGGCGGTGTTGTATTGGGTAATGCATCAATTGAGCTGACAAAGTTTATCAAATCATTAGGCTTACCAACCACAAGCACACTGATGGGGTTAGGCGGCTATCCTGCCGAAGATAAACAATCACTCGGCATGCTTGGCATGCACGGCACCTATGAAGCGAATATGGCCATGCAAGAGTGTGATGTGCTGCTAGCCGTTGGTGCACGTTTTGATGATCGTGTTATTGGCAATCCAGAACATTTCTTGAGTCGCCCGCGCACTATCATTCATATTGACATCGACCCGTCTTCCATTTCAAAGCGGGTTAAAATTGACGTGCCGATCGTTGGCGATGTGAAATCAGTTTTATCAGATTTGAACAATTTGGTACGGACAGAAAAACCTGCCCAGAATACGGCCGCACTGAGCGACTGGATGAAGCAAATTGAAGCATGGCGTGCTAAGCGTTATTCAGATTTTGAACTAGATGATAAGTTGATTAAACCGCAGCAAGTGATTAAAACTCTACATCAAGTCACAAATGGTGAAGCCTACATCACATCAGATGTCGGGCAGCATCAAATGTGGGCCGCACAGTACTACCCTTTCAACAAGCCACGCCGTTGGATCAATTCTGGTGGTCTAGGCACAATGGGCGTAGGCCTACCATATGCTATGGGTGTTCAACTTGCCTATCCAGATGCACAAGTTGCATGCATTACAGGCGAGGCATCTATCCAAATGTGTATACAAGAGCTATCTACCTGTAAGCAATTTCATTTACCTATCAAAGTGATTACGTTGAACAATCGCTATATGGGCATGGTAAGACAATGGCAAGAATTCTTTTATGAGAATCGCTATTCCGAATCCTACATGGATGCGTTACCAGACTTTGTAAAAGTAGCTGAAGCATACGGCCATGTAGGGATGCGTATTACTGATCCAGCTGATGTTGAAAGTGCACTGAAGGAGGCATTCAGTCCAAAATTGAAAGATAGGCTAGTTTTTATGGATTTTATTACAGATCAATCTGAGAACGTATTCCCTATGGTACCTAACGGTAAAGGATTGTCTGAAATGATTACAGGAAAGAACTCATAATGCGGCATATCATTTCAATCTTAATGGAGAACGAGCCAGGTGCATTGTCACGTGTGGCAGGGTTGTTTTCGGCACGCGGTTACAATATTGAATCATTAACGGTGGCAACTACTGAGGATCCCACCCTGTCTCGGATGACAATTGTCACCAGCGGTAATGATGCGATTATTGAACAAATCATTAAACAGCTGAACAAGCTGATTGACGTCGTCAAAGTACTCGATTTAAACGATGGTAAGCATATTGAGCGAGAACTCATGCTCATTAAAGTCAAAGCTTCTCATGGTCATCGAGAAGAGATGAAACGCATGTGCGATATCTTTAGAGGCAGAATTATTGATGTCACCGATGGTAGCTTTACCATTGAGCTAACAGGTTCTGGTCACAAACTAGATGCTTTTATTGAAAGTTTGGACAAGACCGCAATTCTGGAAACAGTTCGCACAGGCGCTTCTGGCATAGGCCGAGGCGATAGAATTTTAAAACTATAATTAATTATAAGTATTTGTATTGAAAGGCAAATAAAATGAAAGTTTATTACGACAAAGACGCCGACTTAAGCATTATTAAAAGTAAAAAAGTCGCTATTATTGGATATGGCTCCCAAGGCCACGCGCATGCGCTAAACCTTAAAGACTCTGGCGTGGATGTTACTGTTGGCTTACGTACTGGTTCTAGCTCATGGAAAAAAGCTGAAAATGAAGGATTGAAGGTTGCAGAAACGGTCGATGCAATTAAAGGTGCCGATGTCGTGATGATTTTAACCCCTGATGAATTTCAAAAAGCGCTGTATAAAGAAGTGATTGAGCCAAACCTTAAACAAGGCGGAACACTAGCATTTGCACATGGTTTTGCTATTCACTACAACCAAGTAGTACCACGTGCAGACATGGATGTGATTATGATTGCTCCTAAAGCACCTGGCCATACCGTACGCTCTGAGTTTGTCCGTGGTAGCGGCATCCCAGACTTAATTGCTATTTACCAAGACACATCAGGCAACGCAAAAGACTTAGCGCTTTCATACGCAATGGGCGTAGGTGGTGGCCGTACTGGTATTATTGAAACAACATTCAAAGATGAAACAGAAACTGACTTATTTGGTGAGCAAGCTGTTTTATGTGGCGGTGCAGTAGAGCTAGTTAAAATGGGTTTTGAAACGCTAGTTGAAGCTGGTTATGCGCCAGAAATGGCCTACTTTGAGTGTTTGCACGAGCTTAAATTGATTGTTGATTTAATGTTTGAAGGTGGTATTGCAGATATGAATTACTCAATTTCAAACAATGCTGAGTATGGTGAGTATGTAACAGGCCCAGAAGTCATTAACGAGCAGTCTCGCCAAGCCATGCGTAATGCGCTTAAACGCATTCAGTCTGGTGAATATGCAAAAATGTTTATTGCTGAAGGCGCAACTAACTACCCATCAATGACTGCACGCCGTCGTAATAATGCAGCGCACCAAATTGAAATAACAGGCGCAAAATTACGTGCAATGATTCCTTCTATCGCTGCAAATAAGATTGTTGATAAAGCAAAAAACTAATTATCAAGCATCTTTTAAAAGCACAGCAAGCTACATCGCTGTGCTTTTTTTATTCCTCTTCGAGTAAAATACGTACCACTAAACTACAATTTGAAAGATCGCATTGAAGCTTTCCATTCTCTTACAATATGTTGCGCCAAAAAAGGCAATTACCCAATTAGCAGGCATACTTGCTAACAAGCAATGCGGCTACCTAACCACATCTGTAATCAATTGGTTTGTACAACGCTATCAGGTTGATATGAGTGAAGCAGAACACTCAGATACCAGTAGTTATAGGACCTTTAATGCTTTTTTTACCCGTGCGCTTAAAGTAGGAGCCAGGCCAATTAGCAACGCAGATTTCATCTGCCCAGTCGATGGCGCCATCAGCCAGCTAGGCGTCATCAATATCGACCAAATCTTTCAGGCTAAAGGGCATGCATATACAACGACCGAATTGCTAGCTGGCAACACTGAACTTTCTGGCAAATTCTCAGATGGTAGCTTTGTTTGCTTATATCTTAGTCCTAAAGATTATCACCGCATCCATATGCCTTGTGACGGCAAACTCATTAGTATGATTTA
>CAXIBZ010000006.1:0-15356 GCA_964022105.1 uncultured Methylophilaceae bacterium | reverse complement strand
AGTCGGTACGGATGGCACCCTTGATTTTATCTTTTTCTAAAGCCATTAAATCAACTTTGCTATCTTTGACTGCATTCTTTAGCTCTTGTTTATGCGTTTCCACTTCTTCATCGTCTTGAAGAAGTTTATGCGCGATTTTTTCAAAGCCTTCAAAGCATAAGAAAAGACCGCCAATCATCAACAGTATGGTGATGAGCTTAGGAGCAAAATAGCTAATGATAAGAGCAGCTGGCACAAGGATCAGTTTGTTGATAAAAGAACCTTTGGCTACTGCCCACACCACAGGTAGCTCTCTTTTGGCATCGACACCAGATACTTGTTCTGCATTGAGTGCTAAGTCATCGCCTAACACACCCGCTGTTTTTTTAACGGCTATTTTGGTTAAAACGGAGACATCATCTAGCATGGTGGTGATGTCATCCAGTAAGACTAATAAGCTACCTGCAGCCATTGTTCCCTTTCGTTTGTTGCGTATTAATACTGTTGAACAATTTTAACCAATAATGGTAGAATCTGCCGATGTTATCGAGAAAATTATTCCGCTGGGCACATAAAATCGCATTGTTTGCGATTGTTTTTGCGTCCTTGGCACCAAGTATTTCTCATGCATTAGCCAACCAAAACGGCACGCAAGGCTTTATGCAAGCTATTTGTGGTGTTGGCGGTCAAAAGCTTTATATCCAAGTGGTGACCACACAAGGCCAGTCGATTCAAGCCACCTTGGATACAAAACCAGGGTCACAACCTGTTTCGATTAATCACCATTTAAACCATTGTCCATTTTGCAATGCAGGTGTTGCGAATGTTGTTATTCCGAGCCACAACCCAGCATTTGAATTATATTTAGCGCAGCAATTAAGTGAACAGCACGCTATTTACGATATTCCTAGTGTTGCAACCATTATTCAATCTGCGCATCTCTCGCGCGGCCCACCTGTTACTTCCCTTTAATACTATTTAATTGTTAGCAAGCAGCTAATGCTTGTTGGCTATCGTTTAAAAGTGTTTTTAGCCATTGCTAAGTTACTTTAAGCGGTGATCAGCAACTTGAAAGCAACTTGCTAAAAGAAAAAAACGTTTTAGGGAGTAAGGTTGTGAAATTAAAGAAATTACACAAATCATTGTGGGTAGAAGTTGCATTAATATGCAGCATATGGGTGATTAACTCAGCTTATGCTGACCATTTGGATTTAGATGAAATTGATGTGGTATCGGATGCTGTACCGCAAGTGGATAAAAATGAATCTAGAGTGGCAGGTGATACGGCTAAATTATTTGATCAAGAAGCGGGTGTGAGCTTTTATCGAGCAGGCGGTGTTTCTAGTTTGCCCGTTATTCATGGTTTAGCGGACGACAGGGTGCGTGTGCAAGTAGATGGTATGGATTTAATCTCTAGCTGTGCTAACCATATGAACCCGCCACTTTCTTATATTTCACCAGCGAATGTGGCCTATATTGATGTGTTCAAAGGCATTTCTCCTGTCAGCATTGGTGGCGATAGTATCGCTGGTACGATAGCGGTTAAGTCTGAGGCGCCTGCATTTGCTAAGTCTAGTGACGCGTTATTAACCAACAGCTCTATTAATACTTTTTACAAAAGCAATAACAATGCGCGTGGAGTCAATTTAAACGCAAGTATTGCGAATGATGAAGTGTACTTCCGCTATACAGGCTCTACAGTTGAAGCTAATAATTATCATGCGGGTCGTGACTTTAAACCAGCAGGGCAGGCCGCAAATGGGCGCGGTTTCTTAGATGCGGATGAGGTTGGGTCTAGTTATTACCGTGCCAATAATCATGCACTGGCTTTAGGGGTGCAACGTGATAATCATTTATTGCAGTTTAAGTTAGGATTGCAAGACATTCCAAAACAGGGTTTCCCGAATCAGCGTATGGATATGACAGGTAATACAGCAAGACAGTTTAACTTGCTGTATGAGGGCAAATACGACTGGGGTAAATTGGACGCACAGGCATATCACGAGCGGGTACGACATAGTATGCAGTTCGGCGACGATAAACAGTTTTTCTACGGGCCAGGGAATAACGTGCCAGGTATGCCAATGGATACATTAGGTAGAACCTCAGGAGCAAAACTGAAAGCAAGCATGGACATTTCAGAAAAAGATTTGCTTAGAGTAGGTGCAGAATATCAGCGTTATCGTTTGGATGATTATTGGAGTCCATCACAAGCACCAGGCGCTCCCGTTATAGGTATGATGTCGCCCAATACGTTCTTGAATATCAATAATGGACAACGCGATAAATATGATGTGTTTGCTGAGCTGGAATCACAATGGAGTCAACAGTGGATGACGCTGGTTGGTTTGCGCAGTAGCACTGTCAGAATGGATACAGATGAAGTACAAGGTTATAACAATAACTTAGTTGGTATGGCTGGATATGGTGCTGCAGCAAATATATTTAATGCATCAGACAGAAGCGAAACCGACCATAATATTGATATCACTACGTTAGCTAAATATACGCCAAGTACTTCTCAAAGCTATGAAGCTGGCTATGCGATGAAAACACGTTCACCCAATGTGTATGAACGTTTTGCATGGTCTAATACCAATAGCATGGTCATGAATATGAATAATTGGGTTGGCGATGGTAACGGCTACGTGGGTAATCTGGATTTAGACCCAGAGAAAGCGCATACCTTTAGCTTAACGAGTAAATGGAATGATGCGGCTAATGAGGATTGGCAGCTTAAAGCGACACCATACTTTACCTATGTCGATGATTATATTGATGCGGTTGCTTGTACGGAAGTTGGTAAAACTTGTCCTGCTAGGACAGATGGGTTCGTTAATCTAAGCCTAGATAATCAATCTGCACGACTTTATGGGATTGATATCAATGCTAAAAAACGCATTAATGAAGGTGGTAAACTAGGTAGCTTCACGGCAACAGGCGTAATCAGTTACGTGAGGGGAAAAAATACCAAAACCGATGATGATTTATATAACATCATGCCAATCAACGCTAAACTTGGTTTACAGCATCGGTTTGGTGCCTGGAAGAATCAACTAGAGCTGCATATGGTGGCAGCAAAAGATAATGTGCAGGCTGTGCGGCGAGAGCTAGAGACTGATGGTTATAGTTTGGTTAATTTTTATACCAGTTATGATTGGAAACATGCACGGTTTGATTTAGGCTTCGAGAATATCTTTGATAAAGGTTATGCAGATCCACTGGGTGGTGCTTATTTAGGTCAAGGTATGACCATGGCTTCAAACGCAATGGCACCGCAGCGTGGCATCCAAGTGCCAGGTATGGGCCGGTCAATTAATGTTGGCTTAACGTTGTTCTATTAATCGCACTTTAAACGCAGACGATGCATAAAACAAGATGATGTTTTCACAGAAAATATTTAAAAGAATCAACATAGTTGCATTATTTGCGATTGTGTTTGCATCGATTGCGCCGAGCCTTTCTCACGCATTAGCTGCAAAGCAAGGTGTGAATAGCTTTGTACAAGAAATATGTACTGCTAATGGTGAAAGTATCACGATTCAAGTCGTCACCAGTCAAGGCAAGCAGCTTGCTAGGCAACTTGATATTGAGCAAAAGCTTCCTTCGAAGACTAAGAAAGTAATTAGTCATTTTAATCACTGTCCATTTTGTGGTAATCCAAATATTCATATGGGGTTAGAGCCTCCCAGTACTTTCATTATTGCAGCATTACAAAGCCATATCGAACGACTTAGATTTGTTGCTGCTGCGGCTACTAAAAGCTTTACAACCCTACCACCGCCTGCTCAGGCCCCACCGAATCTTTAATCAAACTTTCACTAAAGTGAGTTTGCAGTTAAGCAAGCTTGATTTGATTAAATTGCGCTACATGACCTAACGCAATCACAGTTAGATTAGAGGTAACAATATGATTTATATTGAAATTAAAGAAATGATGAAGGCTAAAGCAGCCGCTTGGGGTCGAAAAATTACGTTAAATGAGTTAGCCAGTGCGACTGGAATCAGCCGCATGACACTGTCACGCATGATTAATAATAAAGGATACAGTACAGTCACCAGTCATTTAGACAAGCTATGCCAGTTTTTTGAATGTGAGCTGCATGAGTTAATAAAGTACGAGTCTGAGCAACACGGCTTAAGACTGACATCTGAATCATAGCAATTAATATAATAAAGATAAGAGGGACTGGTAATGAAGTTAAAATATTTACAGGTTGCTATGATTGCAGCCATCGCAACGGTGAGTGCTAATGCCTTAGCCGATCATATTGCTTTAGAGACGATTGATGTTGAAGGGAAACAGATTGAAGGTTCTGTTACCCAGCCAAATATCAATCAAGCGCGCGAAGAGATTAATAAAACCGCTGGTGGTGTAACAGTGGTTGATATGGAGCAAGTTAGAGAAGGCCGAACTTCAAATTTTGCCGACACACTTGGCTTGGCGACTGGGGTGTTAGCACAGTCGCGTTTTGGGGCGGAAGAAACAAGACTTTCAATTCGCGGTTCTGGCATACAGCGTACCTTTCATGGCCGTGGAATAAGATTGATGCAAGATGGCATACCAGTCAATTTGGCCGATGGTAGTTTTGATTTTCCATCAATAGACCCAATGGCAACAGATTATATTGAGGTGCATCGTGGTGCCAATGCATTGCAATACGGTTCAAGTAATCTAGGAGGTAGTGTTAATTTTATTTCTCGCACAGGCTATACAGCACCAAAATTTGAAGTACGGACTGAGGGTGGTAGTTATGGATATTATCGCCTCGGTGTTTCAACAGGTGGTGTTGTAGATGATGTAGATTATTTTGTCACCGCCAGCAAATACCATAGCGATAGTTTTAGAGATAATGCACAACAAAGTGCTCATCGATTAACTGGTAATGTTGGCTATAAGATTAATGATGATATAGAAACACGGTTTTATTTTGGTTATGTTAATAATGATTCACAACTCTCAAGCAGTCTTACAAAACAACAGCTTGAAGAAGACCCAAGGCAAGCGACTGTAACTTCAGGTCCTTTAGCTGGACAAGGGATTAGTGAGCGTGACATTAACTTAACACGGATTGCGAATAAAACCACTTTTCAATTTGACTCCAGCAAGTTGGAGCTTGGGGCATTTTATTCACAAAAAAGCCTATTTCATCCAATCATTGATTTATTTGTTTTTGGTAATGATTCTATCGGGGTGATTGACCAAGAAACCGACGACTATGGCTTGTCCGCAAAATACACCCATCAAGGTCATTTGTTTGGCCATGGGAATGAGTTGATTGTTGGTTATATTCCTACCTATGGTGAGGTTGATTATAAAAACTTCAGAAATGTAAATGCGACGCGCGGCGCACTAATTAATAAACAAAGTCAGCTAGCCAGTAACCATGAAGTGTTTGTTGAAGACAGGCTCAGCTTGACATCAGATTTAACCTTCATCGCTGGGCTGCAATATACCAATGCAAGACGTAAGTCTAATGATGAGTTCATTCGCCCAGCTACAGGTGATCAGAGTTATGATGCACGCTACAATGGCTTTAGTCCTAAACTAGGTGTGTTGTTTCAACTCGAACCAGCAGTACAACTATTTGCAAATGTATCTCAAAGTTTCGAACCACCAAGCCACGGTGAGCTAAACCTAATTATTGCTGACGCACTAAAGGCACAAAGAGGGACTGCGTTTGAGATAGGTACACGTGGTAATAGTCAGTATGTCGATTGGGATATTGCTGTTTATGAAGCACATCTGGATAACGAATTGTTACAGGTAGGTATTGCAGGTTCACCATTTGCCACAGTAACTACTAATGCGGATAAAACAATCCATCGAGGTTTAGAACTCGGCTTAACTGCACGTTTACCCTTTAGTTTGGAGTCTAGAACGAGTTATTTGCTTAATGACTTTAAACTGGATAGCGACCCTACTTTTAGCAATAATCGCCTGCCTGGTATCCAACGTCAATTGCTGAGGTCAGAGTTGCTTTATCGAGGCAGTCACTTTTTAAGTAACTTCTATTTTGGACCGACCATCGAATGGTCACCTGAGCGCTATAACGTCGATTTTGCAGAATCATTATATGCGGATAATTACTTTATCTGGGGCTTAAAGGCAGGCCAGAAGGTAAGTGAACATTGGTCATGGTTTCTGGAAGGGCGAAATTTAGCCAATCAAAAATACGCAGCATCAACTGGTATTTCAAGAGACTTGAACGGAGCTGATACAGCAACATTTTTACCAGGTGATGGAAGAACCGCTTATATGGGTGTTACTTTTACCTATTAAAATGATATGGATATGATGATGAGAATAATTAAATTAATGCTTTTAGGTTTATTGCTTTTAGTTAATACAATAACCAGTTATGCCCATGGACATGACAAACCACACGACATGCAAAAGTCTGACAGTTTGGCAGTATCCGTTGCTTTTGATGCCATGGGCACATTATGGCAAGTAGCTTTAAGTGATGGGTTTGTTATCGTTTCATCGAGCAAAGATTTTGGGCAAACCTTTTCAAAGCCTGTTCGAGTTAATGCAGAAAAACAAAACCTTACTGCAAAGGGAGAGGTGCGGCCTAAAATTGCGCTTGGTCCAAATGGTGAAATCTACGTCACATGGATGCAAAATTTAACTAAACGTTTTTCGGGATACATTTGGTTTTCACGCTCATTAAATGGTGGGGAAAGCTTTGAGAAGCCAATTATTGTGCATCAAGATCGAGCTGAAATAGGTCATGCATTTGAGGCGTTGTCAGTTTCACCAAAAGGAGATGTGACTGTTGTTTGGTTAGATGCCCGTGATTTAGTGGCTGACAAAGTGGCAAATAAGAAACGAAGTGGCAGCTCAATTTATTATGCAGTTTCTCAAGACAATGGAAAAAGTTTTTTACCAGAAAAAAAGCTAGCAGACTATTCTTGTGAGTGTTGCCGTATTGCTATGACAAGCAAGCCAGATGGTACTGCCATTGCGATGTGGCGACATGTGTTTGAGGGCGGTGAACGGGATCATATGATTGCTGAGATTCCAAAGCAAGGTAAAAAGACCAGTCTTAAGCGAGCTACTTTTGGACATTGGAAAATTGATGGTTGCCCACATCATGGTAGTGCTATAGTAAGCGGTGGCGAAGGTGCTGATTGGTGGGGTTATCATATGGCTTATTTTGATGGGAAGGATAACGGCCCTGGGCTTTATTACAGTCGTATGGATGGCGTGGCTTGGGCTGGGACACCACCCAAGCAATTCGGTAATCATGCAAATCAAGCACGACATCCTGCTATTTTGGCAATAGGCGAACAAGTATGGTTAGCATGGTTAGAAACACATGAAAAGAATAGTAAAGAAGTAATGACCATGAGCTCCACAGACGGTGGAAAAACATGGTCTAATATGACTGAGACACTAAGTACAAGTGGGCAAGTAGATTACCCACAATTACTCAACTTTAAAGATGAGGGTTATTTGGTCGTCAATACTAGTGATGGGCTAATAGTAAAAACTTTAAAGCCTTAATTTGCTATTAACAATGTAAAGGGCATCACAGCCAGATATTTTGGGTATAGCATTAAATAAACTAGGAATCCAATATGATTGCAACGCCAATTATCATTGATATTGAAGCATCAGGGTTTGGGAAAGGCAGTTATCCTATTGAGATAGGTTATGTCGATAGACATGGTAATCCATGGTGCTCGCTAATCACGCCATGTGAAGAGTGGGTGCACTGGAATACTGTGGCAGAGGATTTACATCATATTAAGCGAGAAACTTTGTTTGCCCATGGCAAAAGTATTGATGATGTCGCTAATCACCTCAATTCGGTTTTTCTTAATCAAACTATCTATTCTGATGTGTGGCTGCAAGACTATACATGGTTGAGTAGATTGTATGAGAAAGCAAATGTCTCACCACATTTTAAGCTAGAAGATCTGCGAACTATTCTGACCCCACATCAAGCTGCTGTCTGGCATCGAACAAAGCAATCTATCTTGGATGAACTAAAAGTTAGCCGGCACCGCGCCAGTGCTGATGCTAAAGTTTTGCAACTCACTTGGCAAAAGTCAGGTAAGCAAGAAGCATCTGCTTATGCATAAATGCTGATTCTCTTTTGAGAGGTCAAGCAAAGCCTATTGAAAACGAATAAATCAACCACATTATATATGTAACAACATTATATTTTAGGAGATTTGCAATGCGGTTTGATAAGCTCACAACTAAATTCCAGCAGGCGATAGGAGACGCGCAAAGCCTTGCCTTGGGCGTAGACAACCCAAGCATTGAGCCTCAACATTTGCTCTTGGCTTTACTAAATCAAGAAGATAGTAGTGCCGCAGCTTTATTGTCACGAGCAGGGGTGCAGGGTAATGCACTAAAAAAAGCGCTGACCAATGCTATTGATAACCTACCAAAAGAAGTAGAAAGTAGCGGTGAAATTTCGATTTCTCGGGATTTGAATAATCTGCTTAACTTGACGGATAAACTGGCGCAAAAACGAAACGATGCATACATCGCCAGTGAGATGTTTTTATTAGCTTTGGCTGAAGATAAAGGTGAAACAGGAAAACTATTAAAGCAGAATGGGTTGACTAAAAACGCATTGGAAGCTGCGGTCATGGCCGTCCGTGGTAATGAGAATGTCGATAACCAAGAAGCAGAGGGACAGCGTGAAGCGCTTAAAAAATATACGTTAGATTTAACGGAGCGAGCACGTGCAGGGAAACTAGACCCAGTCATTGGCAGAGATGATGAGATTCGTCGTGCAATTCAAGTGTTGCAACGCCGTACTAAAAACAATCCTGTTTTGATTGGTGAGCCTGGTGTCGGTAAAACTGCTATTGTCGAAGGTTTGGCGCAGCGTATTGTTAATGGTGAGGTGCCAGATTCACTTAAGAACAAAAAAGTATTGTCATTGGATATGGCTGCACTTTTGGCTGGTGCTAAATATCGTGGTGAATTTGAAGAGCGATTAAAGTCTGTTCTAAAGGAATTGGCACAAGACGAAGGGCAAACAATTGTCTTTATTGATGAAATTCATACTATGGTCGGGGCTGGTAAGTCTGAAGGTGCAATGGATGCGGGCAACATGCTGAAACCTGCGCTTGCCAGGGGTGAGTTGCATTGTGTTGGTGCAACCACTTTAGATGAGTATCGTAAGTACATTGAAAAAGATGCTGCCTTAGAGCGACGATTCCAAAAAGTATTGGTTGACGAGCCTACTGTTGAAGCGACGATTGCTATTTTACGTGGCTTGCAAGAGAAGTATGAGTTGCACCATGGTGTAGAGATTACTGACCCAGCTATTGTTGCCGCAGCGGAGTTGTCACATCGGTATATTACTGACCGCTTTTTACCCGATAAAGCAATTGATCTAATTGATGAGGCCGCAAGCCGTATCAAAATGGAAATTGACTCTAAGCCTGAGGTGATGGATAAACTGGAACGCCGTTTAATTCAATTAAAAATTGAACGTGAAGCGGTGCGCCGTGAAAAAGATGAGGGCAGTAAAAAGCGTTTTGAATTAATCGAAGAAGAAATTGCTAGCTTGGAAAAAGAGTTTGCTGATTTAGAAGAGATTTGGAAGGCTGAAAAAGCGCAAGTACAAGGTTCTGCACACATTAAAGAAGCCATCGAAAAAGTAAAATTTGAGATGGAAGAGGCTACTAGAAAAGGTGAGTGGCAGAAAGTATCAGAGTTGCAGTACGGTAAGTTACCACAACTGGAAGCACAACTAAAACAAGCAACTAGCAGTGAGAATGAAAATGTCGACGTTAAGCCTAAAATGTTGCGTACCGAGGTTGGTGCAGACGAAATAGCCGAGGTAGTGAGTCGTGCGACTGGCATTCCAGTTAGCAAAATGATGACTGGTGAGCGCGAAAAACTGCTCACCATGGAAGCGAAATTGCACGAACGAGTAGTTGGTCAAGATGAGGCGGTAAGATTGGTTTCAGATGCGATACGTCGTTCGCGCTCTGGCTTAAGTGATCCAAATCGCCCCTATGGTAGCTTCTTATTTCTAGGGCCAACTGGTGTAGGTAAAACAGAGCTTTGCAAATCACTCGCAAACTTTTTATTCGATTCTGAAGATCATCTCATCCGAATTGATATGAGTGAATTTATGGAGAAACACTCTGTGGCGAGAATGATTGGTGCGCCACCGGGTTATGTCGGCTATGAAGAAGGCGGTACACTGACAGAGGCTGTGCGTCGCAAGCCTTACTCTGTGATTTTATTAGATGAGGTAGAAAAAGCGCATCCAGATGTATTTAATGTGTTATTGCAGGTGCTGGATGATGGTCGACTAACCGATGGACAAGGTCGTACCGTAGACTTTAAAAATACGGTCATTATTATGACCAGCAACCTTGGTAGTCAAATGATTCAAAGCATGAGTGATCAAGATTACCAAGTGGTGAAGTTGGCGGTAATGGGTGAGGTGAAAACGCATTTCAGACCAGAGTTCGTCAACCGTATTGATGAAGTTGTCGTTTTCCATGCATTAGGTGAAGACAATGTGCGCGAAATTGCGAATATCCAATTGCAATATCTAGCAAAACGGTTGCATGCGATGGATATGGAGGTCGTAATTACAGATGCCGCAATTGCAGAAATTGCTAGCGCTGGATTCGATCCTGTGTATGGAGCAAGGCCATTGAAACGTGCTATACAAAGTGAAATTGAGAACCCATTGGCACGTCAAATACTTGCTGGTGATTTTGTTGCAAAAGATACCATTAAAGTAGACGTAAAGGCAGGTAAAATTGCCTTTACTAAAACCTAAACCATGATTGAAAGGGCACGATGGCAAATTATTTAAGCAAATTACTTTGCATTTTGTTTGCCATCGCTTGCCAATCAACTTTTGCGTTAACTAGCGGACAGTCAGAAACATTCAGCAACGAGCCGCCAGTGATAAGAGACTTGCTCATCAAGGCGAGTAGCTTAGCTGAAGATCAATACAATATAGATGCGACATGGAATGCAGCAAGCTTGTACTGCGAAGCATCTCGCTATGGCAGTGCAGAGGCTATGTATCGTCTCGGTATGCTCTATGCATTTGGCAATGGTGTTGAAAAAAACAGAAACTATGCAGCAAATTTATTTGGATTAGCTGCTATGCATGGTCATTTTGAAGCGCAAAAAATGTTAGAGACCATTGAGATCCGCACCTTGGATACGCCACCGTGTGTATTAGCAGAAGTAGCGCCTGACAGAGCCCCAGACCTTTATTATGGAGATTACAAAGGGACGCCTGCGATAGATCGTTACATAGCGCAATTACCCAAAAGTAAACGCTGGGTAGTTAATCTTGTCGATACCATTGCAGATTGGTATCAAGTCGACAAAAACTTAGTGCTCTCAATAATTACGGCAGAGTCGAATTTTAAAGTTTCTGCGATGTCCAACAAGAATGCACAAGGGCTAATGCAGTTAATTCCTGCTACCGCTGAGCGCTTCAATGTTGAGAACACATATAATGCGAGTCAAAATATCAAAGGAGGTGTGGCCTATTTGCGTTGGTTATTGTCGTATTTTAGAGGTGACGTCGAATTAGCCGTAGCTGCCTATAATGCTGGTGAGGGTGCAGTAGATCGACATAATGGAATGCCACCCTATAAAGAAACCAAAGCTTACGTGCGTAAAGTGCTGAGCTTGTATCAGCTTAAAAGACATCACTATGATGAGAGTATCACGCGTGCGTCACCAGTAATTAAGAAAGTGAGATAGCAATGAATGCCAATATTTTACTAACCATATTAGTTAGTTTGTTTCTATTGAGCGGCTGCGCGACGACAGAAGAAATGCAGCGAGCGCAAGTTAAACGCATTACGCCAGAGGAACTTGAACAGTTAGTGCCGGCGCCAATTGCCACTTACACGTTGGAAATGTTGGTAACAGATTCTAAACAAGGTAAAACACCAAATGAAATTATTCAAAAAATTAAAGAAAGCGAATCTCGCTATGATTTAAGTACAGCGCAAGTGTTAGATTTAAATCAGCAAGGTGTTGATGTAAAGGTCCTTGATTACATTCAGCAAAGTAACGAGTTAGCAAAACAGAATTATATTGCGGAAGAAATCAATAAAGCAGAGAAAGAAAAAGCTGACGCGCTCAGACGCCTCCAGCATGAGCGAATGTTTAGAAGTTATCACTATTATGACCCATTTTGGTATTCAAGATTTGGGCCTTATTTTGGCCGTCCATTCTACCCTGGGACTCGATTTAGATGGGGGTTAGGCTATGGATGGTAGTAGTAATGTGCTTAAAAACTTTTAGCAATTGTTTTTTGACCGTCAGACTTTTTTACATCTGTTGAAATAGACTCGTAGGCGATACTGGAATTAACTTTGAACGGTGTCGACAACACATGGTAAATCTTCTGATCAACTACACTAGTGACCAATGGTTTTACCAAGATTCCGTTAACATCCAGGGCAATAGCAGCACCTACAGCGCTAGCATCCGTCATACCACTCAATATGATTATGCGTGTTTCAGGCTTTGCAAATGTCTTACCAGTTCTAATGCGCTTGATGAACTCTAGTCCATTGATGTCAGGCATAAAAACATCGGTAATAATGATATCGAACTGGTTTTTTTCTAACGCACACAAAGCGCTTGCAACACTTGCAACTGATGTGGTCTGAACAAACCCCAAAGTGCTGAGCACACGTTCAATAATGTTTCTTGTGAACTGATCATCGTCTACCACCAGAATCTTACGGGCAGCATTATTTTTTTTCTGCTTTTTGGATTTTTGATTAATAACTATTGGTATAGGTTCTGGGGGCTTGTAATTCAAGGCAAATTGATAGAAGTCAGCTACAGGCATAGGTTTGGCAATATGATAACCTTGACCAATATCACAACCCATACTTTTTAAGAGATCCCAATCCTCTTTTGTTTCCACACCCTCTGCGACACATTTAATACCTAGTTTATGCGCCATGTCGATGTTAGAGGCAACAACAATCAGTAATTGGTCATTGCTGGCAAAACCTTGCACAAATGATTGGTCTATTTTAAGCTCACCAAAGGCTATACGTGTCAATTGCTGCAGATTAGAGTAACCTGTGCCGTAATCATCAATCGACAGCGTGAAACCGCTCATATATAGACGAGCCAGATTTTCTAATGCGATAGGACCGTCTGTCATTGCAGCAGACTCGGTAATCTCTAACGTAATGTATTTTGGGTCTACGTTATAACTACTAAATAGTTGCGTAATTTTTTTTGCAATATCCTGATTATTAAGAGATACCAACGATAAGTTAATAGCAAGATTGAGAGGAAGTCCTTTTTCTATTAGCGTCTTACATACCAATGCTGATTCCTCAAGCATGCAAAAAGTGAGCTCATCGATACTTTTGTTTTGTTCCAATAATGGGATAAAAGCAAAAGGCGAAATGACGCCATGCTCAGGGTGTAACCATCTAGCAAGTGCCTCAGCACCAACAATCTTTCCTGTTTTTAAATTAACTTTGGGTTGCAGATAAGGCTTAAACTGTTGTTTGCTTATCCCAGTGAGTATGTCATCAACAGTGAAAGTATATTGATTTGCACTTGCAAAGTTTGCTGTTTGTTTTGGTAAGGGATTACTGTGTTGAGTTAGGAAGCCATTCAGCTGCTGCAAATTGATAGGCTTTTCTACTGCACCTAACAGTTTGGTTTTATTTAACTTAGATAATTGGCTAGTTACAGTCAGCAGCTTTTTATCCATTCCCGTTAGAATAATGATGCCAACGTTATGATTGGCTTGATTAATATTTCTTAATAACTCAATCCCATCCATTCTCGGCATTTTTAAGTCTGTTATCAGGATGTCAACAGGCGGGTTATTTTGCTCTTTCAGCACAGCGAGTGCTTCCTCACCATTTCTCGCTTCAAAAACATTCGAGATGCCCAGATCGTTCAATAGTTTAACGATTGTTGAACGCTGAAAGTCATCATCTTCAGCAACGAGTAATGTTAGTTTCGTATTAGGCATGGCTTTTAATCACCCACCAAGACTGGTCTTACCTCAAAGGAAGCAGACTTCTCCAGCTGTGTAATCGCTTGATTTAAACAATGTAATAATCGATGGTAATCATTAGAATAATTAGAGGTATCGAGATGTTCGATTGCAGCAAAAGCATTAGCGACTTTATTAGCGCCCACCATCTTACAAGCGCCTTTTAATCGATGCGCCAAATCCTGCGAGTTCGTTAAATTTTGTGTGACTAAATACTGCTCTAGTGATTGATAGCCATCTTTGATATAACTCAGTAAATCTTGGATCACCTTGTTTTGACTTTTTCCGTCAGCAGCAACTTGGCTAAGTATGCTGAAATCAATATTTGAATCAGCTTTTTCTACTTGATTGTTATGGTTTTCTGTTGCGTATGAAGCATTCGCAGCAGGATTTAACTTGGCAAGTAATTGTTTTAATTGATCAAAGTTAATCGGCTTGCTGAGAAAGTCATCCATCCCAGCATCAATACAATTTTCTTGCTCTTCTTCTCTTGAGTTTGCAGTCCAAGCAATAACAAGCGTATAACTTAGACCGTTCAGTTTTTCAGCATTGCGGATATCTTTACAAAGCTGGAAACCATTTTTAATCGGCATGTGGCAGTCTGTAATCACCATTGAGTGCTTTTTTTTAAGCCATAGACAAAAAGCCTCTTTACCACCACCAGCACTATCAACTGAGTAGCCTTGTGCGCGGATAGCGTGAGCCAATAAATCGCGTGTTATTGGCTGGTCATCGACAACTAATATATTGATGGTATCGTTTTTGTTATTGCTTGAAACCAAAATCAATCCTTTGTTATTATTGATTAATATACACTAACTTTTTGTCATGCAACGCACTATTCTATATGGTAAAAAGAAATTGTAATCATAAGATAAGAGATAGGAATTGAGTTCAATTTATCTTTATGATTAGACACATAAACTAAAATTTAACACTCATTTTGATGAACTGGTTCAGTTGATGCAGCAATATACCCACACATTACAAGTAAAAGCACAAGGCCGAAAATTGTATGATATTACGCAGCAAGTTGTGAGTTGGACAGCACAACATGCATTGGTTACTGGCTTATTGACCCTCTATATACAACATACCTCTGCAAGTTTATTAATTAATGAAAATTATGACGCAGATGTTTTGGTTGATATGGAGGCTTTCTTTAACCGAATAGTGCCTGATGGTGATCCAATGTTTATTCACACCGTAGAGGGACCTGATGATATGCCTGCACATGTCCGATCTGCGCTCACACAAACAAGTTTATCTATTCCTGTGGTAGAGGGAAAACTCGCATTAGGCCAATGGCAGGGTATTTTTATGTATGAGCATCGCTATATGCATGCAAATCGGCGAATTGTAATGCATCTT
>CAXIBZ010000005.1:0-15455 GCA_964022105.1 uncultured Methylophilaceae bacterium | reverse complement strand
TTTGAACTACATTCAACTACTAGTAGCTTAAGTTGGCCTTTGGCCTGTATTTGCATAACCATTGCACCTTCCATTTTCAATGTGGCGGTCAACATGGCGCTAGCTGCCATGAGTTCACCCAACGCCTTTTTGATTACAAGCGGTAGCGTCTGATGGGCAAGCGCCATGGTGTAGGTGCTATTGAGGTGGACTACGCTGCCTTTAATCGGCGTATCATTAAATAAGAAAGGCTGTAAAAGGTCATTGGTTTGCATGTTGATATTTTAACATTGAATAGTGTTGTAAGCTTTTATGAAGCACAAAAAAGCCCGCTGTAAGCGGGCTTAGTATCAACAGTTTTTTAAAAGCTATAGTTGAGTGTTGCTCTGCCAGATATAGGTGCGCCTGGCACGATATTATTGTTATTGTGTGCACTGATGGCATAGGCTTTATTGGTTAAGTTTTCAATATTAAACTGTAACGTAGCCTTATCACTAAGCTTAGCAAAGATAGCTGCATCATAACGTGTATAGCCTGGCAATATGGTACTGTCACCAACTTGAGGAATTGCTGCATACATTTCAGAACGTCCAATCACGCCTAATGCAACAGCCCACGTCTCATTAATTTGATATTTATTCCATAGTGAAAAGGTATGGTCAGGTGTTTCCGCTAACTCCGTACCTTTAGTTACCTCAATATTCCCAGGATCACCTTGATCTTTTGTGATTTCGCCATCTTGATAGGTATAGGCGCCGATTACAGACCATTTGTCGGTAATGTCACCTGAGAGACTAAGCTCAAGTCCCTTGGTTTCCTGTCCATCGATTAGCACACTATCACCAGCTTGGTTAGGGTCATTCGCAATTAAATTTTCACGTTCTAGAATATAGGCTGCAGCAGTAAAAGATAAGTTGCGGTTAATATCCCATTTGAAGCCTACTTCTTTATTTATAAACTTCTCTGGATCAAATAACTGGGTATTATTTTCAGCGTTTCTAAAGTCAGTTAATTGGTCGCCAGCGCGGGGTACGTAGGAGATGCTGTAACTAGTATAAACAGATGTGTTGTTGCTCGGTTTAAAGATTAAACCGGCTCTTGGAGACCAAAATGCATCGGTTATATCAACATTACGATTGTTAATATTATTAGTGTAGTCGGTATCGAAAATATCGCGCCTTAAGCCTGCAATCACCTGCCATTTTGGAGATAGCTCAATTTGATCCTGTAGATAAACAGCTCGGCTGCTGATGTCTGTATCTTGGTCTCTAGCTAAAGTATTAAAGCTGCCAGTTGTAATAGGGTTGCTCGCTGGTACATTATTAACATTAGGCATAGTAAAGCGCGCGTTTTGATTGTCTTGTTCCATAAACTCAGCACCAACTAAGAAGTTATGGTTCACATCACCTGTTTTGAATGGAATCGTAATGTCAGTTTGGTTGATCAGATTCTCACGATCGGTCTCATCACGATAACCACTTAATCTTAATACTCCGTTATTGACAGTTGAGTTTGCATAAATGTTGTCATAAAACTTATTGTAATTGGCATAACGGGTATTGTTTTTAAGCTTCACATTATTGGCAAACGTATGCTCAATGATGGCGTTAAAGGCTATAGTTTCGGCTTCATTAGGGCTTAAATCAGCATTGCCAAAAAATTGGTCTCGATCATTGATTCTGAAGGGTCTTCTATTTTCACCACTGGCATTTGCTACGGAAGGCACACCACGGTCACCGATGCGTTTGTCTTTGAAATATTCCGTACTTAAATAAATATTGGTCTTTTCATCCGGTGAGATTGTTAGGGTAGGGGTTATACCAAATCGCTCCAGATTGACACCGTCACGGTAAGAGTCAGCATCCTCATATACTGCGTTTACTCTAAAGGCTACATCTTCTGTTAAACCAACACCGTAATCACCCGCAACACGTTTTTGATTCCATGCACCATAAGTGATACTGATATCCTTAACAGGATCCCATCCCGCTTTTTTTGTCACACGGTTTAATACACCGCCAGCGCCGCCACGACCGAATATCATGCCGTTCGGACCTTTTAATACCTCGACACGGTCGGTGTTATATAAGTCTCGATAGATTTGGACATCATCACGCAGTCCATCAATAAACAAATCACTTGTTGTTCTGTTCCCTCTAAACACAATCGCATCACGATTGCCTTCACCGTTTGATGCGGTAACGCCAGGCACATAACGTATCGTATCCGCAATACTTAAGATGGCTTGATCTTTAATGACTTCTTGAGGAATGATTGTTACTGCTTGCGGCACATTAATTAGCGGTGTATCTGTTTTAGTCGCAGCACTTGATTTTTTAACGTTATAACCTTTAACAGGTTTTGTATCGCTTTGTTTGGGTGCTGTTACGTCAATTTCATCAAGCTCAATCATATTTTCTTCAGCATAAACAAGGTGGGTTGCTGAAAGTACACTTGATGTGAACATTACACTACAGGTCAGCTTAACTAGACGATAAATGGTTTTTTCACGCGTAGGGGTGGGTATATGGTTGTAAAGCATTGTAATGAAATCCCAAAAAAATTGAAGTTAAAAACGTAACTTTAACGCAAATAGTAATAGTTATCAATAACATTAACAGTTACTGGTTTCTTTTAGTGGAGTGTCTTTTTGATTCTACAAGGTAGGTATTGATGATTTACTAGCAATCAATTCTGCTTGCCAATGTGAGATTGCCCAATTCCAGAGCTGATTGAGGGTTTCGTGCCTAAGTGATTCTGGTGGTTTTTGATTTAAAAATAAAAGTGCTTGCCACAAAGACCTGTTTGCTTCGCTGACAAGAATTGGCGTTGCCAGCGTTTGTTTGCTAAGCTTTTGACCAAGTGTGTTAGTGACAATAGGAATATGCATATAATTAGGTTGTGTAAATCCAAGTAATTGCTGTAGGTAAATTTGTCGCGTAGTCGAGTTGAGCAAGTCAGCTCCTCGAACAATATTTGTAACACCTTGCTCTGCATCATCCACCACAACAGCTAATTGGTATGCAAATTGACCATCGGCTCTTTTCAACACAAAATCACCAATTTCACTATGTAGGTTCTGCTTAATATCGCCGTAAACAGCATCGTTAAAATGGATTGATTTGTCTGGTGTTTTTATTCGCCAGGCAATTGGGTGATGTTCTTTGATTAGTTGATACAAACAAGTCTTTGGGTAAATAATACCTTCAATACCTGTTTGTTCAGATGAGTCCGCAATTTCTTTTCGAGTGCAGGTACAGGGGTAAACGTATTGCATTTCTTTTAAAGTAGCCAGCACACGTTCGTAGGTATCATTGCGTTGGCTTTGATACATAATCGTATCACTCCATTCAAATCCATAAGCTTCTAATGTAGATATGATATTGGCTGCTGCACCTGCTAATTCTCTTGGTTTATCTAAATCTTCCATTCGTAACAACCACTTGCCTTGGTTGCTACGTGCATCCAAATAACTAGCCACTGCTGTTACAAGTGATCCAAAATGGAGTGGTCCTGTTGGAGAGGGTGCAAATCTTCCTATGTACATGACTAATGAACAGGTTGTAAGTAGGGCGGTATGTGCCAGTCTTGCAAGTGATTACCTAGTAATTGCAAATTACACATTAAACGCGTGTGGCCATCGGCGCTCACTTCAAACTCATAAAAGCGCGTGAGTTGGATTTGACCATTACTATTTCGGGCCATACCAATTTTTATACATGCTACGGTTTCGTCCAGCAGTTGTAAATGGCATCTCGTTGCAAGTTCCCTACCAATTCTAATAGCAACCTCACGTTTGGTTACAGAGTCAAACCAGAACCATGCAAGTAATAAAAGAAGAATAAGAAGTAGTGTTTCAAACATGGTTATGCGCTTTAAAAATCGTTTAAGTGGCGCAACAAATGACAATACAAGAACGGGAACAACAAGCACTTGAGGTGTATATCAAACTATTAAAAAGCAAAGGGTTTGGTCCTGAAACTTTTGTGCAACGTACTAACTTTTTGAATAAGTTTATGCCACTTCTTGCTGGTAAAGAACAATTAGGTACTATCTACCGTAATACTTTAGAAGGTCTTATGGATGAAATATCTGAAGAAGACTGGCCAGAAAGCTTACTAGTTGCACGAGAGTATTACCCATTTTGGACAAACGATATTAAAACGATTGCCCGATTGAACCAGTCAGCTACAAAAGATCCCTTGCCAATCGACTGGAAGCCATTACAAGTTCAGCTTGCTGATTTATGGTATTCAGTCGATGAACAAAAGTTTGCACGTACAGATAGTTGGGCACTCAAGGCTTATACCAAAGCACTCCGTAACGAGAACGCTGATCAAGTGTTAATAGACACCAGAGTTAAGCTTGCAAAAATATTGCTTGTTAGACTAAGCGATGCACCTGAACGTGACAATAAAGCATACCGGACAACGATTGATGCAACACTCCCCTTATTCGAACTGAAAAAAAATCGTCGTTTGTTTTTGGTTGTCGTGCGTGAATTTTTTCATTTTTGGTCTGGTAATCCTGAAGCGGAAAAATTTATTCTGAACAGCAACACAGTGAGCATGCTGTAATATAATCTCTGATTAAATTTGCACATAAAAAGTGCAATGCACAGTTATACGCACAATAATAGTGCAAATTAATTAAGACAAAAAACAGGAATTATTAAAAATCAATAAGTTATGTTCTGGCTTAACTTTTGCTTGCATTTCCCGCACTAAAAAAACGATATTTGGAGGAGAACATGGAACAATTAGTCGCAGCAAACGATACTTTATTCGTTTTGTTAGGCGCTATTATGGTGCTTGCAATGCATTCTGGTTTTGCATTTTTGGAGCTTGGAACTGTACGTCACAAAAATCAAGTGAATGCACTAGTCAAAATTATGGTCGATTTTTCAATCTCAACAATCGCCTATTTTTTTATTGGTTACAGCATTGCTTATGGCATTAATTTCTTTAGTGGCGCGCAAGTCTTAGCAGAAAGAAGTGGTTATGATTTAGTTAAGTTTTTCTTTCTGTTAACGTTTGCTGCTGCAATTCCTGCGATTGTTTCTGGTGGGATTGCTGAGCGTGCTAGATTTAATCCACAAATTGCGGCTACGTTTTTATTAGTTGGGTTTGTATATCCATTTTTTGAAGGTATTGCCTGGAATAGTCATTATGGTATTCAAGCTATCCTAGCTAATCAGTTTGGTTTTGCTTTTCATGACTTTGCAGGCTCCGTTGTTGTACATGCGATGGGTGGCTGGATTGGTCTGGCTGCTGTGATATTATTGGGTGCTCGCACCGGTCGCTATGGTAAGGATGGGCAAATTTTTGCACACCCGCCATCCAGTATTCCATTTTTGGCATTGGGGGCATGGATTTTGACGGTTGGTTGGTTTGGCTTTAACGTGATGTCTGCTCAATCAATTGAAGGTATATCAGGTTTGGTAGCAGTGAATTCATTGATGGCGCTTGTGGGCGGTACTATTGCGGCATTAGTACTGGGAAAAAATGACCCTGGTTTTGTGCATAATGGTCCATTAGCAGGCTTGGTTGCTGTCTGTGCAGGTTCAGATGTAATGCATCCACTAGGTGGCTTAGCTACTGGTGTCGTTGCTGGAGGGCTGTTCGTTTGGGCATTTACCCTAACGCAAAACCGTCTCAAAATTGATGATGTGTTGGGTGTATGGCCTTTACATGGTTTATGTGGTGCTTGGGGTGGTCTAGCGGCAGGGATTTTTGGTTGCGAAGCGCTAGGTGGCATGGGTGGCGTAAGTTTTATGTCACAATTGATTGGGACTAGTTTAGCGATTTTAATTGCCGTTTCAGGTGGGTTGATTGTATATGGAGCACTTAAACAATTTTTTGGTATCCGCTTGAATGCAGAAGAAGAGTATGAAGGCGCTGATTTAAGTATCCATAAAATAAGTTCAACAGCCGAAGATTAATTCACTCAAGCCGAAGCGTTGTATTAACGCTTCAGCTTGTATGGTGCGCCAATATATTAATGTTTGGCTTCAAATGGATGAGTTGATGTTTTGTATTCAGCCAATAGCTGATCAATGTTTGGTTGTTTGTTAATCGCATTCTTGATTGCCTGGCGAGTTGCCTTGTAGTTCCATTCTTGAACCCGTTCATCCATATCTGCACGTGTGCTGATATAAACGCCAACACTAATAAAAATATCTTCTACCTCTTCTTTTGGAATAATGCCCTCTGCAACACTATCCATAACAGCCAGTGCGACACCACGTTGGGCTGGCCCAAACATTTGAACAGCTTGCTTTTCATTTCTAATGGTGACTTTGTTAAACATAACCGTTGCAGGTTTGACCATCATATTGGGTGCAAGAATAGCCAGTAATCCATTAGCGCCATCTTTTTGATCTGTCAGTGCACGACAAAATGTTTCTTCAGCAACGCTGCCCCTTGGCCCAATGATGAGATCAATATGCGCAACATTACGTAAATCTGGACAGTTTTCTACATTAGGACGATCTTCAACAACAAGTGCTTCTCCAACTAACACACGGTCAATTTTAGCCATGGTGTCCTCCAATCTTTAATAAGCTGCAAAAACTGCTGCATACAAGATTTAAGACATAAATCCAGTGCTATAGTTCTGGCTTAAAGCACCTAGAAAAGCTCAATTTCACCACCACTAACGTCTTCTTCTGCTAGTAAACCAAGAGCGACCAGTTTCTCATATTGGCAGACCTGATTCCTGCCATGATTTTTTGCATAGTAAAGTGCGACATCTGCCCGGTCAATAATGTTAGAAGATAGATCGAATTCTTCAACTTTAGTAAATCCACAGCTGACGGTAACACTGCCAACCTGAGGGAATGTAAAATCTTCAATGACATGCCTAAAACGATTGAGAACATTCTGCATTTTCTCGCTGTCTGGGCACTGAAACAAACCAATAAACTCTTCACCGCCAAATCGAAATAGCAAGTCAATATCGCGGAAGTTTTTTTCCATTAACGATGCAAATAATAAAAGCACTTCATCGCCAATTAAATGACCATGTACATCGTTGACCCTTTTGAAATGGTCAATATCAAATATTGCTAAGAATGTAGACTCATCTTCACCACTATTGTTTCTTACCTGTTGCTCTGTGATGAGGTTATTAATCTTTAAATCGAATGTTTTCCGATTTAAAAGACCAGTCAGTGTATCTCTCTCATTTTCTGTCATTAATGATAAAAAATTGTGATAGATTTTTAGAATTTGGATGACAAGATCATTTTCATGAGATTGATTTGTTTGCTCAACTAATACAACAGCAATTGGTCTTTGTTTGGAGCACTTTAGTGGGAACATCGTCACCTGTTTGCTTTGATGAATAATACAATTGGTTTTTGCAGTTTCTAGACACAGACTCAATGCATCAACAATGTCAGGTGAAATGGTTTCTTCATCAGGTAACTTTTCGGCATTGGCAAGCATATGCTTGACACGGTTGATGTTACCAGCTGTATGTATTGTTAAATTTTCTACATTTAATAAAGCAAAAAGCGTTTGCGCCAGTGCGAGCTCAAGCGAACCAGAGTCCCTTTCACTGGTTAGCGTGATGATCTTTTCGAGTACTGATTCTAATTTTACTTGTGTCATATTCACTCGTTTGTTTTTAATAATTATTATCCACATGTATAGAAAAATTAATTGAAAGAATAGTGAGGTAAATCTCACTTAGTTTTTAAATTCTAGCGACTGGATGAAGGCACATGCTAAACTAACGTATGACTTTATTTCATGTAATTATTCCTGCGGCAGGCGTGGGAACGCGAATGGAAAATGTATTGCCAAAACAATACTTACCGCTTGCCGGTAAACCCATCGTCTCCCATATCATTCAGACCTTTTTTAACAATCCGCGTATTGCGAGTATTTATTTAGCGCTGAGTCCACAAGATGAGTTTTGGCGAAGCTTTACCCTAAATCCTGAGAGTCGATTACATATTCATTACACAGGTGGTGAGAGTCGTTCTGAAACTGTACTTAACACGTTAAAGGTGATGGAAGTGGCTGATGATGACTGGGTGCTAGTGCATGATGCCGCAAGACCAGGTTTAACAACTAAGACACTCAACCGCTTTTTAGATACATTAGGCGATGATGAGGTTGGTGGTTTATTGGCGATGCCTGTTGCTGATACCGTTAAAAAATCGAACGAGTTAAATCTAATTGAGAAAACAATCTCGCGTCAGAATTTATGGCAGGCGCAAACACCACAAATGTTTCGTTATCAGGTACTAAAAAGGGCACTATCTGAATTTGTTGGTACGCCTACAGATGAAGCAGAAGCGATGGAGGCTTTGGGTTTGAGCCCTAAGCTTGTTCATGGAGAGCTAAGCAATCTCAAAGTGACTTATCCACAAGATTTGGCCTTACTTGAAATGATTTTTGAAAAGCAAGGGAGTAAAAGTTAATGCGTGTGGGGCATGGTTTCGACGTACATCGTTTGGTCGAAGGTCGAAAATGTATTATTGGTGGTGTTGAAGTGCCATATTCAAGAGGCTTGGATGGGCATTCCGATGCTGATGTGCTATTACATGCAATTTGCGATGCGCTATTAGGCGCTGCTGGTGCGGGTGATATTGGAAAGCACTTCCCACCCACAGACGATCGTTATAAAGGTATTGATTCAAGGATGCTGTTAAAAGCAGTGGTTAGCCTGCTAGCAGACAAAGGTTACGTGGTATGTAATATTGATGCCACCGTCATTTGCGAAGCACCTAAATTGAGTCCACACACACAACAAATGTGTACCAATATCGCTACTGATTGCAGCATTAAACTGGATCAAGTGAATATTAAAGCAACTACTACTGAGAAACTTGGATTTACAGGTCGTGGCGAGGGTATTGCAGCTGAAGCAGTTTGTTTGATTGTAAAGCGTTAGCGCACAATGTTTTCTTGGTTTGAGCAACTGGTTAATCCTTTTCCTAAGGGTGATATAAAACCACCACCAAAGCGTTTTTGGACGTTCGTCTGGACCTGTACCACTGGTATGCGACCATTTCTCATCGCAATGACAATTCTCACTGCTTTATTAGGTGTGTTTGAAGCATTATTGTTCGCAATGATGGGTAAAGTTGTGGATTGGTTGGGTGATACGCCACCTGAGTTATTTTGGGGTCTAGAAAAACATACATTACTTATTTTGGCGTTGATACTACTGGGCAGCACTATATTACTTGGCTTGCAGACGATGTTGAAACATCAGTCACTAGCAGGGAACTTTCCGATGCGGATGCGTTGGAATTTCCACCGTTTAATGCTGCATCAAAGCATGAGTTTTTATCAGGATGAGTTTGCGGGTAGGGTGTCGGCTAAGGTAATGCAAACAGCATTGGCTGTGCGGGATGTTTGGTTTATCGTCTCTGAAATCATGGTCTTTGTGACGATCTACTTTGCAACCATGGTCGCTATTGTCGGGAACTTTAATCCGTTGATTATTATTCCTTTCTTAACTTGGCTCACACTGTATGCAGGTGCTTTGTATTATTTTGTGCCGAAATTAAGCAAAGTTTCGCAACAACAAGCAGATGCGCGTTCACTGATGACTGGACGCATTACAGACGCTTACACCAATATTAGTACGGTGAAATTATTTTCACATGCGGGAAGAGAAGCCGACTATGCCCAAGGAGCGATGACTGAGTTTTTGGGCACGGTGCACAAACAAATGCGGCTGGTGAGTAGTATAGAGACCATTAATCATTTGCTGAATATGGTGTTAATTATTACCAGTGGTGGTTTTGGCTTATGGTTATGGACAAAAGGGCAAATGAGTGTAGGGGGCATCGCGGCTATTGCCGCGATGTGTTTACGGTTAAATGGTATTTCACATTGGGTGATGTGGGAATTAACTTCACTTTATGAGCAAATTGGTACCGTACAAGACGGTATCAATACCTTAGCAATGCGTCATAGTATCGTAGACAGTGCTGATGCTAAGCCATTACTAGTAACGCAAGGCCATGTACAGTTTAATCAGGTGAATTTTGCATACCCTGAGCAAAAACAGGTGTTAGAAAACTTTCAGCTTGATATACAATCTGGTGAAAAAGTGGGCTTAGTGGGGCGTTCGGGTGCAGGAAAATCAACGGTAGTTAATTTACTGCTCAGATTTTACGAAGTGCAAGGCGGCGAAATTCTCATTGATGGTCAGAGTATAGAGGCGGTTACGCAAAATAGTTTGCGTGAAAAGATTGGTATGGTCACGCAAGATACTTCTTTGCTACATAGAAGTGTACGAGAGAATATTTTATATGGTCGGCCTGATGCATCCGAGGCTGAGATGATTGCAGCAGCTAAACGAGCAGAAGCACACGAGTTTATATTGCAGTTGCGCGATGCTAAGGGACGTGTTGGCTATGATGCGCATGTTGGTGAACGAGGTGTAAAACTTTCAGGCGGTCAACGTCAACGCATTGCGATTGCACGCGTCATGTTAAAGGACGCGCCAATTTTATTATTAGATGAAGCAACCAGTGCGTTGGATAGCGAGGTTGAATCAGTAATTCAACAAAGTTTATACAACTTGATGGAAGGTAAAACGGTTGTTGCGATTGCACACCGTTTGTCTACTATCGCTGCAATGGATCGATTAATCGTTCTAGATCAAGGCAGAATTGTAGAGGAAGGCGCTCATCAAGCGCTGCTGGCTAAAAAAGGGCTATATGCCAGTTTTTGGGTACATCAAAGTGGTGGCTTTTTAGGGGAAAACTGATTTCCGCTAGCTAACCAGATTATTTCCTAACATCCCTAGGCAAAACCCAAGTACAGCACCTAATGACGGTGCCCAATGTTTCTTTAAGTGAGCTTGTGGTGCAATATCTTGAAAAATTAGATACAGAATGCCGCCAGCAGCAAAAAGCATAGTAGCACCCAGTAGCTGTACGTTTTCACTAAAGTAATACCAGCCAATAAAAGCAATTGTTGGTCCTAATGGTGCGAGTAATAACATAAAAAGCAATATGTTTTGAGCGTTTGCATTTTTTTGTATACGTAATTCTCGATACGCATTAAACCCTTCAGGTAAGTTTTGTAAGCCAATGAATATTGCCAGTAAAGGCGCAGTTTTGGCATTTATTGCGAGTGCGCCTCCAAGTGCTAGCGATTCAGGAATGAAATCAAGTAACATGGCAGTGAATTGTGGTTTATCTAGATTACGTGAGCCTAGATATCTTTCAAACAGAAAAAAACTTACGCCGCCAAGTAACAATATCAACACGCTATGTAATGGATGGCTAATATAATGCGTGCCTTCAGGAACTAATACTAATGCGACAGCAGCCAACATAATACCGCCGCCAAAAGCAATGACTGAATGTCTAAACTCATTCTCTAACCATTTCGATTTAATACGTTCAAAGTAAGCTAGTGCACCACCTATAGGGATGCAGAGACCAGCACCGAGAGCATATAAAATAATAATTAACGTTTCACTCATCTTGACCATATTAGTTTGATGTTTAGCTTATATTAACCTAGTATTAAAGGGAGTTTGTTCATTAATATTACAAATATCAAATATAGGAATAATTTATGATTGCTGAAACAGAATCACGCCCGCCAATGCCGCCATTCACTAAAGAGACTGCAATTCAAAAAGTACGCATGGCTGAAGATGGATGGAATAGCCGTGACCCAGAACGTGTTTCTAAAGTATATACTGTTGATTCGCAATGGCGTAATCGTGCTGAATTTCCAAAGGGTCGTGAGCAGATTGTTGAATTTTTGAGCAGAAAGTGGGCTAAAGAACTTGATTACCGTTTAATTAAAGAGATTTGGGCATTTGAAGATAATCGCATTGCAGTAAGGTTTGCTTATGAGTGGCACGATGACGCTGGAAATTGGTTTAGAAGTTATGGAAATGAAAACTGGCAGTTTGATGAAAATGGCTTAATGGAATTACGCTACGCCAGTATCAATGATTTGCCAATCAAGGAAAGTGATCGAAAATTCTTTTGGCCTCTTGGTCGACGACCCGATGATTATCCTAGTTTAAGTGAATTAGGGCTTTGATTAAGCGGAAAAAAATTACTGCCCATTGTTATGAACTGTTTTTTTATTAACGAAGCAATAAGCCGCTAAACGGTTATTCTTTATCAAAGCTATCAACAATAATAGCACCCATAGAGGCGGGCATGGTGACGACGATAAGGCGTCTTAATGCAACATAGGTATCTGTTAATAATGGGAATTTGTCTAGGGAAAATAGTACCAGTGATACAACAATAGCTGCAATCAAATAGGCAAATATGATCCTGCTGATAAATACGGGTATGCGGTATTTAATATCTGCTTGGAAAACACTTTCGTAGGCATAAAAGCTAAGGAAGGCGATTGATAAGATAAATACCAGACTTAGATTCATTAATGGTAGTGTTTCACCTAGTTTCCAGGCTTCTTCTGAGAAGGCAATTGGAACGGCTAATGCAAATGAGCCAACAGCGACTTGACCTACATCTTCTAAATTGAAACTCATGTTCATCTGTTTGGCTCGATATGCTAGGTTTAATTATTTTCTACGCTTTTAGCAATACAATCACGGCGCCACTGCCACCATCTTGCGGTTTAGCTTGCGCATAGGCAATCACTTCGTCTTTTTGCATCAGCCAGCCTCTTAACTTATTTTTTAGGATAGGTTCCTTATTGCGTGAACCCAATCCTTTGCCATGCACAATGCGGACACAGCGGATACCGCGTTTTTTGCAGTCGGAGATAAACTCAGATACGTAAGCACGCGCTTCATCACTAATCATGCCATGTAAATCAATATGTCGTTGAATCACCCAGTGACCACGTCTTAATTTACTGAGTATGATGGGAGATTGTCCATCGCGCAAGTATAGAAGTTCTTCGCCACTTTCTAACTCATGTGCTGGAATATAGTGGTCACTTAATGAGTCAACCAGAGCCTGGCGTTCATCCAATATAAACTGACGGGGTATGGGTTTGGGTTTTTTAACGGGAAGCGGCACCCGATTTACTTCTATCGGACGCGCACCTTCGACCGCTTGTTTGAACAAGCTTAGCTCATCGTCTATGTCTTTATCCCTGTCCATTACAGCTATGATATGGCAAAACTAGTCTAGTTCAAAATAGTACTTACCCGAGTTTATTGTCAGCAATATGATAGCTCGGATCCTCAAGTACGTTGATCTCAACCATGCCTTTGGCATTATCTAAAATTTCTAAGCAATCTGGACTCAAATGTTTTAGATGTAAGGTTTTACCTTCTGCTGTATATTTTGCCGCAAGTGCATCAATAGCTTCAATAGCAGAATGGTCGACAACTTTTGCATTTTTGAAATCGATGATGACATCTTTTGGGTCATCCTTAGGGTGAAAGAGGCTCTGAAAAGCTGAAATGGAAGCAAAGAATAGTGAGCCATTCAGTACGTAAGTCTTTGTTCCGGCACTATCAAGTGAAGTGCTAGCTCGGATATCTTTTGCATGTTCCCACGCGAAAGCCAATGCAGAAAAAATAACACCTACAATAACTGCAATTGCTAGATCGGCGAATACTGTAATGACAGCAACCAAAATACCGACAAAAATATCGGCCTTGGGTACCTTGCCAAATAACCTAAAGCTTCCCCATTCAAATGTTTTTTCTGATACCACGAACATGACACCAATCAATGCCGCTAATGGAATCATTTCAATCCATTTGGAAGCGAACAATATAAACGACAATAAAAACACCGCTGTAGCTATGCCTGAAAGGCGTTTAAGCGCGCCGTTATTAATATTAATCATACTTTGGCCTATCATGGCACAGCCGCCCATACCTCCAAATAAACCAGTCACAATGTTGGCAATGCCTTGTGCTAATGATTCACGATTCGGTTTGCCGCGTGTTTCTGTCATATCGTCAATCAGATTTAATGTAAGCAGTGTTTCAATCAGTCCTACTGCAGCCAGAACGAGAGAATAGGGCAGGATAATGCGAAGTGTTTCTAGGTTCCAAGGAACTTCTGGCACATGAAAGCTGGGTAAGCCTCCAGCAATAGAGCCTAAATCACCCACCGTTTTTGTTTCTATGCCTAGTGTTATTGCACCGATTGAAACGACTAAAATAGCAGCCAGCGTCGATGGAATCGCTTTGGTTAACTTAGGTAATAAATAGATAATCGCCATCGTCAACACAATTAAAGCAATCATCGTATACAGGGGCGTGCCGGTAATCCATGCTGTTGAACCGTCAGGCGTAGTTGTTTTAAAGTGGCCAAACTGTGCAATAAAAATAACCATAGCCAGACCATTAACAAAGCCCAACATAACAGGGTAGGGTACCATGCGAATGAATTTACCCAGTTTTGCAACACCGAATAAAATTTGAAAGAAGCCCATCAATACAATGGTCGCAAATAAATACTCTACACCGTGCTGTATGACTAACGCTACCATGACAACAGCAAGTGCACCTGTTGCACCTGAAATCATGCCAGGCCTACCACCAATTAAGGAAGTGATGAGACAGATTATAAAAGCTGCATATAAGCCAGTTAGTGGCGATACGTGCGCAATAAGTGCAAAAGCTATGGCCTCTGGGACCATAGCTAGCGCAACAGTTAAGCCACTTAGTAAATTGGTTTTGATTTCTGGATTACTATAATTAAACATACTGCCCCTGTAAAAACTGAGAATCTAATTGGTCTTTTGCTATTATCAACTGATATTTCAGTTGTGTTTCATTAATTGTAACTAATTGTTTAGATTGGTATTTTGAGTAGTTGGATTCGGCGTTTTGAACCCGGAGAAGGCTGTATTATCGCATAATAGGTTTGTCTATCAAAACGATGAAGCATAAAAAACGCCCTGCCTATTGCTAAGCAGGGCGTTCAATTTTGAATAGCAATTATTCCAAACTAGTTAGGTAGCGCTCAGCATCTAGAGCTGCCATACAACCTGTACCTGCGCTGGTCACAGCTTGGCGGTAAATGTGATCTTGCACATCGCCTGCCGCGAACACCCCCGGCACACTAGTTGCAGTAAAGTTACCATTTCGGCCCGCTTGCGTGATGATGTATCCACCCTCCATATCCAGTTGACCAGCAAAAATATCCGTATTAGGTTTATGCCCGATTGCGATAAATACACCTTTTAACTCAATTTCTTTGGTGCTGTCATCTTGCGTACTTTTGATACGCATACCGGTTACACCCATATCGTCACCTAATACTTCATCAAGCACATGAAAGGTTTGCAATTCAATCTTACCCTCTTTAACACGTGCCATTAGTTTGTCGACTAGTATAGCCTCGGCTTTAAACTTATCACGGCGATGCACCAATGTGACTTTGTTCGCAATATTTGCTAGTTGCTTTACCGCTAGATGATTAATCTGGTTTGCTAGTTCTATTTCTTGCTCTGCTTTATCTACTTGGGTGTAAGCTGCACAGTTAATGATAATATCAAACTGATTTTTTTCTAACGCAGACAAAGCGCTTGTAACGC
>CAXIBZ010000004.1:0-17983 GCA_964022105.1 uncultured Methylophilaceae bacterium | reverse complement strand
CCACATTGTCGATGCTTTTGGCTACACGAATGAATGATTGTAAACGTAGTTTTATGTCATGATAAAAGCGACGAAAAACTGTTTGCATAATTTAAATTGCTACGCTTTGAAGGATTTCTTCTGCAATATTTGCCTTGTCATCTTTGAGTAGGCGGTGTGATGCAACACTGGGAAAAACTGCTTGAATGTCCTCAGGGATCACATAATCACGATCCTCACATAGCGCCCACGCTTGAGCGCAATGTTTCAGACCAAGTCCAGCGCGTGGTGAAAGGCCAGTATCAAGTTTAGTACGGCTGTAATGAATAAGGGCTTGTAGGTAGTCTAAAACGTCATCAGAGACATGGATATCATTGACGGCTTGTTGTAACTTTACCAATGTTTCGCTATCACAAGCCGTTTCAATTTGTTTATTTGCATTACGTCCGCCAATATTTTTTAGTAATTTTCGTTCTGCATCATGATTGGGATAACCTAAACTTATACGCATCAAAAATCGGTCTAACTGCGACTCTGGTAGCGGGAATGTGCCAATGTTATGGTGGGGGTTTTGGGTAGCAATAACAAAAAATGGAGATGGTAAAGGTAGTGTGTCTCCATCAACAGAAATTTGATACTCCTCCATTGCTTCAAGTAAGGCGCTTTGCGTTTTTGGTGTAGCGCGATTGATTTCATCAGCTAATAATAAGTTGCTAAATATTGGGCCTTGATGAAATTTAAAGCTTGCAGTATTTCGATCATAAATCGAAACGCCTAACACATCTGCAGGGAGTAAGTCGCTGGTGAACTGGACGCGAGTAAACGCCAACCCAAATACATTCGCTAGCGTATGAGCGAGTGTTGTTTTGCCCATCCCTGGCAAGTCTTCTATTAATAAGTGGCCGCGAGCTAATAGGCAAGTTAACGCTAGCTTGACTTGTGATTGTTTACCCAGAATGACTTGATTAATTGCTTGGAGGATGTCTTGTGTTACTGAGTGCATAGATTTAATCTTTATTCTATTGTAGGCATTACACTATTCTGCCATCACATGATTAAATCATCTAGTGCGAGTTGCTCAAACTGTGTGAGTAGCCATTGCTGTGCTTTACCGATTTTTCTCGTAGGGTGATTTCGCCAAGCGAGATAGGTGGGTGCTGTCGTCTTTGCTTGATTCACTTCTTTGATCACTAGCATTCCCATGTCAGCATAATATTCTGCAGTCTTTTGTGGAATATATCCGACACCAATACCTCGTATTTGTGCTTCCACTTTGCTTTGCATATTGTGAACTGTTAACACATCTTGACCAGAAAGAATGCCAGAGGTTCTAGGTGGTAAATTACGTGAGCTGTCAGCCGCTGCGACCGAGCGATACTGAATGATATCCAGACTATTTAGAGGTTCTACTTGGCTGGCAAGAGGGTGGTGCGGCGCTACAGCAAAAACAAAATTAAGTTGACCGATGAGTTTGGTTGCTATCCCACCACCAGACGGCATGTCACCTGGTGCGCCAATTGAGATGTCTGCTCTACCTGAGGTTAACGCATCCCAACTGCCACCAAAAACTTCTTTGCTTAGTTTAATACGGGTGCCAAAGTCTTGTTGGTAAAATAACTCGATTATTTTTAAGACAGCATTGTCAGCAAACAAATCGCTAATAGCGATACTAACATCAGTTTCTATACCCGTTGCGATACGCTTAACTCTGGATTCTAAAGCCTGAGTCGCATCTAACAATTCTCGGCCTTCTTTTAATAGCTCTTTGCCTGCGGCGGTTAAGGTGGCACGGTGGCCGCTGCGGTCAAATATGAGTAGACCTAAATCATCTTCGAGTTTTTTGATTGTGTAAGTAAGTGCGGATGGAACACGGTAAAGTGACTCCGCCGCTGCCGCAAAGCTACCTTTGCGCGCAATCGCATCTATGACTACTAAAGCATCAATAGAAATATGTAGTGACATTAGGTTCAAAAAAATTGAATGATATAAGCAAAATTATTTAATATTAATAGCATGATTGTTTGTTTATCATACGTTTATTAATTCAACATTATTGAATGATTATATATGATAACAACCAGAAAATCACAAGATAGAGGGCATGCTAACCACGGTTGGTTAGATAGTTACCATTCTTTTTCGTTTGCAGAATATTATGATCCAGCCCATATGGGATATTCAACTTTGCGTGTGATCAATGAGGATGTGATTGCTGGGGGTACAGGATTCGGTATGCATGCACATCGTGATATGGAGATTGTGACCTATATTTTATCAGGCAATCTTCGTCATCAGGATAGCATGGGTAATACATCCACAATAGGCGCTGGAGATGTGCAGCGGATGACGGCAGGGTCTGGTGTTAGACATAGTGAGTTCAATGCATCTACATCAGATACGGTGCATCTATTACAGATTTGGATTCTGCCAACAGAATTACGTTTGCCCCCAAGTTATGAAGAGAAGCACTTTTCAGCATCAGATAAAAAAAATCAATGGCGGTTAATTGTTTCTCCTAATGAGTCAGATGGCTCGATTACGATTCATCAGAATGTACGTCTATATGCCAGTGTATTAGATGAAGGAATGAGATTAGATGTGCCACTTTTGGATGGACATCAGAACTACTTGCAACTTGCCAGCGGTACAATTGTTTTAAATGATATTGAATTAAATGCTGGTGATGCAGTCATGATTGAAAATGAAAAAAACGTGATGATTTATGCAAGTACTAAAGCAGAATTACTGTGGTTTGATTTGGCAAAAGCTTAATCAAGCAATTGATTACTTAAGAAATACAATATTTATTAAAGGAGAAAAATATGAAAAAGCAATTTGTTACCTTACTCAGCACGTTAGTGCTCAGTACGACCGCATTAGCCGCAACTGAAACATACACGATTGATAACAAGCATAGCTTCGCTAACTTTACGATTCGGCATGTAGTGTCAAAAACGTCTGGCACTTTAACTGATATTACTGGTGTTATTAGGGTAGATACAGAGCAGTTAGAAAATGCTGTTGCGAGCATCAGTACGGGATTAGACAAGCGTGATGAGCACATTAAAAAGGCAGACTATCTGGATGTACTAAACTTTGGTGATATTACTTTTGTCAGTAAATCCATCAAAGCAACTTCTGCAACAGAAGGCGAGATGACGGGCGATTTTACGATGCATGGGGTCACGAAAGAAATTATTTTGCCATTTAAGGTGCTGGGTTTTGGAACAGATCCTTGGGGTGGACTACGCTCTGGTTTTGAAGCGAGTACAGTGATTAAGGCTTCAGATTATGGGTTTACGTGGATGAAAAAAGATAATGCACCAGTTGGAGATGATATTGAAGTCACTTTGCTGATAGAAGGCATTAAGGCGAAATAATCTGGAGAAGCAAATGAACGATTTATTTACAGCAGGACAGCTAGGCAGTATTGCAATCAAAAACCGTATAGTGATGGCACCATTAACGAGGAATAGAGCTGGAGAAGGCGGGGTGCCACAGCCAATTAATGTTGAATACTATGCGCAAAGAGCCACTGCCGGGCTGATAGTTACAGAGGCAACCCCAATCTCTCTAATGGCGCATGGTTATCCTGGCTTGCCCGGCATCTATACTGATGAACAGGTAGCAGGCTGGAGAAAAGTCACAAATACTGTTCATGAACTTGGCGGTAAAATCGTCATCCAGTTGTGGCATGTCGGCCGCATATCGCACCCAAGTTTACTGCCAAATAGTGCCCAGCCTGTAGCCCCTTCAGCAATTAAGCCAGCAGGACAGGCTTTCACTGCAAAGGGAATGCAAGACTATGTGACGCCAAGAGCATTGGCGTTAGGTGAAATCCCTGCATTAATTGATGATTATGTCCATGCGGCAGAATGTGCCATGAAAGCAGGGTTTGATGGCGTTGAAGTGCATGCGGCAAATGGTTACTTACTTGACCAGTTTTTACGAGATGGCAGTAACAAACGGGATGACCAGTATGGTGGTAGCTTTGAGAATCGAGCACGATTATTGATGGAGGTGATGCGTGCGGTAACTGGCGTAGTAGGCCCCAGACTGACAGGTGTTAGACTTTCACCTGTCAATCCATTCAATGATATGAAAGACAGTGCGCCACAGCGCTTATTTGAATATGTGGCTGATCAACTGAACCAGTTCAATTTAGCTTACTTACATACGGTTGAAGGCGGTATTCATGGTGGTGGAGAACATGATGCTTTTGATTTTGTATCGTATCGCAAGCAGTTTAAAGGCGCTTATATCGCCAATCTTGGTTATGATAAGGCGCGTGGCAATGCGGCTGTGATGCGCGGCCATGCCGATGCCGTGGCCTATGGCGTCCCCTACATTGCAAATCCAGATTTAGTGGCTCGATTTGCGCTGGACGCAAAATTAAATGAAGCAAATCCTAATACTTTTTATGGTGGTGGAGCAGAAGGGTATATTGACTACCCTACGCTCGCTTAATCAAATCATTTTAGTAGGGTAGGTAGTGAGCTTTTTGTTTTGCTTTATGAGTGGTTCCTTTTAAATTAGCTTTTAAGTACTTAAGTTTATTCATTAGCTTTTTCTCAGAGGGTAATGTATCGACATAAGAAAGTGCTGGTTTCCCATCTTTAGCAATCATAAGATATGGAGGTTTAATAAAAGGGTCGATATGGTCGGCTTTCATATACTCGACAACATATGCCCAGCGGCTATGGTCTGTTGCATTAGGTGTTGTAGCGTGCAACAGTTTTGATGAAAATAAGACAATATCGCCGATTTCGGCATCAATGAAAGTATCCTCTACACCGTCGATTTGCGCTACGGTATGATTACCATCGACGGTGTGGTTGATTTTCTTTTTATGGGTACCAGGCATTAACCATATGCCACCATTTTCTTTGGTCATTTTTGTTAATGATATCCAGAATTGGAAGTGTGCATCAAGGAGGCCAGAATAGGAGTTGTCTGTATGCCAAGGGAAGGTGCCCGCACCAGGTCTTTTTTCAACGGCTTGGTCCCACCTTACCCATATATCTGGCCCCATGAATTTAGTTAGGAACTCAACAATTTTAGGCTGAGAAATAAAGTCGCGGAGCTTTTCACTTTTGTGCATGAGTAGCGCATGGAACTGTAAATTACCGACATCTAATATGTCAGCTTCTGTTTTGGTATCAGAGGTTTCTTTGATGTCAGCAATAAGCTTTACAATTTCATCTTCTGTGAAAAAGTGTTTAATTAAAACATAGCCATCTTGGTTAAAACATTGTTGTAGTTCTGATTGATTTTGCATTTAACAATTATCCTTATATGGTTATTAATATAAATCATATAAGCGAGTAACGTGCCAAGGTGGGTGACCCATTTGGGTCTTTGATAAAAAGTAAAATGAGTGTCACTAGATTTGATAGTATTTAATAAAGATTTATCAGTTCATTTTAGTTAGCATTACCAAAACCAATAACAGTAATATTCAGAAATATAAATGTAAGGAGAAGATTTTGAAAAAACCAGCAACTACACAAGAACCAATCAATGAGATTATTGCAAATCGTTGGAGTCCTGTTGGCTTTGATGTGAATAAAACACTAACACAAGCACAAATTGTTAGTTTATTAGAAGCTGCCAGATGGGCACCATCATGCTTTGGTGATCAACCATGGCGATTTATTGCTTCTGATAAGGCAAGTCATCAAGCAGCATGGCAAAAAGCCTACGAATGTTTAGTGCCAGGCAACCAAAAATGGGCAGAAAATGCGCCGTTATTAGTGTTAGTCTGTACAGATACACAATTTAGTCATAATGATAAACCTAATAGGTGGGCTGGATACGATGCAGGTGCAGCAGCCGTAAGTCTTTGTTTACAAGCAACTAGTATGGGTTTGTTTACCCATCAAATGGGTGGCTTTGATGTAGCAAAGGCGAGGGATGTCTTTGCAATTCCTGAACAGTATGACTTAATGTCTATGATTGCTGTTGGTTATGGTGTGGATGTTGAGACATTACCAGATGATCTAAAAGAAAGACAAATGAAAGAAAGAAGCCGGCATCCTTTAGGTCAGATATTCTTTGATGGTATGTGGAATAAACCGATCATCTGATAAAATAATGGTTTAACTGATTAATAGGATATCCCATGGCGGTTGTAAAATTAACAAAGGAAAATTTTAAAGACACGATAACCAACAATGACTTTGTCATTGTGGACTTCTGGGCACCATGGTGCGATCCGTGTGTTAACTTTACGCCTACATTCGAGGCAGCGGCTGAAAAAAATCCAGATATTGTGTTTGGTATGGTTGATACAGAAGCTGATCCTGAAATTAGTGATTATTTTGAAGTTGAGAAAATTCCAGCGATATTAGTTGTACGCGAGCAAGCAGGTATTCATGCGCAACAAGGTGAAATTGGCGCGCCTGCGTTAGATGAAATTATTAAGTGGGCTCGTGAGTATGATATGTCTACGGTACGTCAATACTATGCTGATGAGACTGCCAAAACGAAATCGTAAAGACCATTCGCACTGTTGAAATAAAAAAGCCGCATTTTGCGGCTTTTTTTGTAACTAACACATAAACTATTTTATTAGCTCAGCGTAAATAGATACACGTAATAAATACCAATCAGTATCATGATATACATAGGCAGGTTACCACTTTTTTTCTTTGTATCTTTGCTTGGTGAAGATATCCAGCGGTTGAGCAGCCACAACACTAAAATAAGCACTGGTAACAGCAGCATTTTAGCGGTTGACTCAAAAAAGAAAGCGAACATATTAATAATCCAGCTATCTTCTCTAAAAAAGTCAGTAGCGATGCCGACAATGCCAATCAGCATGAGCAGCATCGATTGTATTGAAATGATGGTCTGCAGCAGCGTGTCAGGCTTGATGTCTGCGTTTTGTTTATATTTATTGGGATCCATTGCAGAGCTCCTTTGAGAGTATTGTTTCAATACTAATTTTGCGGCAAATATTTAGTAGGGTCAACTGACTTACCACGTTCGCGGATTTCGAAATGAAGCTTAATTCTGTTTGTGTCTGTATCACCCATTTCTGCAATTTTTTGTCCTGCTTTAACTGACTGACCTTCTTTAACTAATATTTTGCTATTGTGCGCATAAACAGATAAAAAGGTTGGATTGTGTTTGATGATGACCAATTTTCCATAACCACGTAAATCTGATCCCGAATAGATGACTTTGCCTGCTGATGATGCGTTAATCGCTTGGCCTTTAGTACCAGCAATATCAACACCTTTATTCGTTGCCTCATTAAAGCCTGCAATGACTTTTCCTTGCGTCGGCCAAGACCAACCAGTGTCACTAACGGCAACTGGGGTGGGCGCCGCTACATCTGTAGAGGATGGTGTTTCTGCTTTGGTGGGCAGTTTTGTCACAGCTGTGGCTGGTTCTGCAGGTACAGCAGGCGTAGCGCGATTATATGCTTCCAAGCTGTAGGGTTCGCGAATAGCCTTAGGGTTTGATAAGGCTGGCGTTACCACGGAGGTTGTCGTTGTTGTGACAGCGGTAGTTTCAGCGTCGCCTACATCAATGGGTGTAATAATAACGCCATCTTCATTTTCATAGCCAGTCGGCTTCTCATCTGCCTTACTATCTTTATTGTTTAAGGCAGCAAAACTGAGTCGCTGGCCAATGCGGATCGTATAAGGTTCAGATATATTATTTGCTTCTGCAATTTCTCGGTAGTCATAACCATGATTGAGCCCAATGCTATATAAGGTATCACCACGTTTGACCACATAGCTGTCAGGACGCCAATCACTACTTGTATTGTTATTTTGCTTACTTGAGTTATCTACTGTAGATGTGCTGGTTTGTGGTGAACGATTGACGACTGGAGCAGGTGGTGTTCCAGCACAACTGGCAAGAAGGATGACAATAAGATTGATTAAAAATAAACGTTTCATTAACCTAAACCACCTAACAATGGCACAAATTTAACCATTTCTAATTTCGTTTCTTTAAATTCATCGCCTGAACGTTCAATCAAGTAGAGTGTTTGTGTGCTTGTACCAATAGGAATGACCATTCTGCCGCCATCTGCTAATTGAGATAACAAGCCTTCTGGGATATGGCTTGCGGCTGCTGTGACGATAATGCCATCAAAAGGTGCAAAGGCCTCTAGTCCTTCACTACCATCTGCATGATCCAGTTTGACATTGCTACATTTGAGTGTACGAAGATTGGCACGTGCTTTCATTACAAGCGGTCTAATACGTTCAAGTGAAAGCACTTCGCGAGCGATTTTTGATAAAACTGCTGTTTGGTAGCCACAACCAGTACCAACTTCCAGTACTTTGTTTAGCTGTTTGCCATTACGCAGGATTTCAGTCATGCGCGCAACAATGTAGGGTTGTGAAATAGTTTGTCCAAAACCGATGGGTAGCGAGACATCTTCATAAGCACGAATAGACAGAGCCTCATCAACAAAAATATGTCTGGGGATAGCACCGATGGCAGCTAATGTTGTTTCATCTTTGATACCACGTTCACGTAGGCGCGATAACATGCGCTCACGCGTTCGCGTTGAAGTCATGCCGATACCTGATTTTTTATTAATATTACTTAATGCCATTGCTTAGTCTAGCCAACTATTAAATGCGGCTATTTGTTCATGATTAGTTAAATCTGCGCGAATTGGGGTAATAGACACTTGCTTATTTGCTACCGCGTGAAAATCGGTACCATTGCCACCATCATTAGGCTGCCCAGCAGCCCCCACCCAATAAACTTGTTCACCCCGAGGTGTTAAGAGTTTCATGACTGGTTCTGCTTTGTGGCGTTTGCCCAGACGCGTAATCATTTTACCTTTAAGTTCGCCGTATGGGACGTCTGGTACATTAACATTTAGGAGCATGGGACCTTCAAATTGGTTCTGCATATAGTGTTCAACCAGCTCAGTTGCGATTAAAGCACCTGTTTCAAAGTGTGTAGCATCATGCTGTGACATAGAGATAGCGATAGATGGAATGTTCAGTAAGTACCCTTCCATCGCAGCAGCAACTGTGCCGCTGTATATCGTATCATCTCCCATGTTGGCACCATCATTAATCCCAGAAATAACCAAGTCTGGCATGTTTTGCATTAGTCCTGTTAATGCCACATGAACGCAGTCTGTTGGTGTTCCGTTTACATAAAAGTAGCCATTTTTAGATTCTTTCACTGTTAACGGGCGATCTAGTGTGAGTGAGTTACTAGCACCACTTCGGTTTCGATCCGGCGCTACGACTGTGATGTCGGCAATTTTTGCAAGGTGCTCAGCAAGCACAGAGATGCCTGTTGCTGAATAGCCATCATCGTTTGAAATTAAAATACGCATTCAGTTATTATAAGTTACATGGGCGGCTTGCGTGTAAGCCGGGCATAAAAAATTGTACAAAGAAAAAAAACAATACTAAGTGTAATTTCTATCATGGCGAGCTTAGCAGCAAGCCCATTATCTGACCAAGCCCTGACGATACCTTCAATAAAATAAAATAATATCAGCATGCTAGCCCATTGGTAGGTGTAACGTTTGCCATTCAGTATGCCAAAGAGCGGGGCTAGTAACGGCAGCACTTTTAAGAATAGCAAAGTGTTTTTATTACTAAGCGGCGCCAGCCATATTTCCCATGCAAGACACAAAAAAATAAGGGCTATTAAGCTGACTGAGGCGCCAATTTGTAAACGTTTAGCTAAGTTCGACATTGTTTTGCCATTGTGACAAGTGCTACTCTGGCTTCTTGTGCATTAGTAATAGGATGTTTGAATTGGAAGCGTAATACTTGGTCTGGTGCTGTGCGGATATCAAACCCAAGGCTATCAATACCAATCATTCTGGCTGTAGATGGAGATACTTGATGGAAGTGTTGGCAATAGGCTTTAAGATTTTCAGTGTGATCTTGGTTCATGTGTGTAAGAATGCCAGCCTCTTCTGTGAACAGCGGGTTTGAAGGGATTTGAAAATCATTGCCTTCTAGCCAGCCCATTTTGCCAAAGCCTGCGATATACCTAGCATGGGTAATAAAAAGCGTATAGAAACTAAAATCATGCGCGTCAAAATACGTTTCAGCTTGTGGCATATAGCGTAAATAACGAGCACGCAACAAATCATTTTGTTTATCCGTTTGCTCGGCTTTTGCCAATAAGGTAAGACGCGCATTTGCCTGTAAATCTGTTTCATTATTAAACACAACTAACGATACATGCGCATTGTGAATGATATTTTTTGTGTGTTCGGCAATGCTGCTAATTAAAATGACGGGCATCCCTTCATGGTTGACAACATATGGTGTAACAGAGCCGAAAGGGTAGCCTTTATATTTAGCTGAATGCGTCGATAGAATCGCTTTTTGTGCGCTAAATAAAAACTGTTGTGCTTCTAGGTTGAGATTCATGAGGCGTATCAATGTATCGTTATGCGTTTAACTTTAACGCAGTTTCAGCAAGCCGTTTACCCATAGCAATACAGAGCTTTTTTTCATCTTCAGTGATTGGCTTGTCATCCATTGCGCCACCTATATGGCTAGCACCATATGGCGTACCACCGGATTGAGTAGTGGCTAAGCTTGGTTCGCTATAAGGAATGCCAAGTATTAGCATGCCATGGTGTATTAACGGCATCATCATGGTGAGTAGCGTACTTTCATTGCCACCATGCATTGAACCGCTAGAAGTAAATACACAGGCAGGCTTGTTCACTAAAGCGCCTTTTAACCATAAGCTAGACGTGCTGTCTAAAAAATATTTCATCGGTGCGGCCATGTTGCCAAAGCGTGTAGGACTGCCTAATGCCAAACCAACACATGTTTCTAAATCCGCTAGTTCGACATAAGGATCACCGTCTTCAGGAATATCTGGCTGCGTTGCTTCGCAATTACTCGAAACTTTTGGCACTGTACGCAAGCATGCTTCTGCACCGTTGATACTATCGATGCCTCTAGCAATCAATTTTGCCATTTCTCGCACTGAGCCGCCTTGGGAGTAGTAAAGTACTAAAATTTCACTCATTTTTTTCTTTTATCCTTGATATGCTGCTTCTTGCTATCTAGTTCAAATAAGCCAATCGTATCAATTAAATCACTGAATTTGGGATAGCCATAATTTCTGGAATCAAAAGCGGAATAGTTTTTGAGGATATGTTTTTTAACCTCACCTGTGTGTGCAAAGCCCTCTTCATCTGAGAGTGAGTCAATTGCTGAGCGAATAAGTGAAACTAGCTTCGTATCCATTGCTAGCTCTTGAGATGATTTTTTGACACCTGGAGTAAGAGGATTAGTCTCATTCATTAAAGCTTTAGTTACTGCACCCTTTGGAGTCTGTTTAGGCTCCTTCTTATTGGCATCAGCTTTTCCTGTTTTGTTGATCTCAGTATCAATATCCTTGTTTTGTCCAAGAATTTCAACAAAAATAAACTGGTTGCATGCTGCTGTTAAGGATGGAGGGGTTTTTTGCTCGCCAAATCCATAAACTAGCTTGCCAGACTCTCGGAATCGGATGGCGAGTCTTGTGAAGTCACTGTCACTTGAAACAATACAGAAGCCATCTAACGGAGCCGTATAAAGTAAATCCATTGCGTCAATAATCAGCGCACTATCAGTCGCATTCTTGCCTTTCGTGTTGGCGTATTGCTGTATCGGCTGGATAGCATGTTGAGGCAATATGTCTTTCCATTTATTCAATTGCGTTTGTGTCCAGTCCCCGTAAATTCTTCTCACACTGGCGTCGCCAAACTTTGAGATTTCTTCAAATAATTCGTCAATAATCGGAATGATATTAAAAGTGTTATCCGCATCTATTAGGACGGCCAGCCTTGGATTGTCATTTTCTTTATTCATCTACACCTTACAGAGAAAGTTGCTTTATTGAAAACTAAAAGTATACAACACATCGACTGCACTTTCGGTGCCAGACTCTGCTCTTAATGACCAGCGTGGTGTCAAGTTAAAGGTAAGTCTTGCCACATCGAGTAGTCCATTGATGCTTTTTTGGTAACTGAGGTAAAGCTTAGAGGATAAGCGCTTGCCAAGGGTTAGCGACGTACTTTCGGAATCTCCACCTGAAAAGCTTAACTCATCCAAGCCTGCTGCGCGTGCTAACTGTGTTTGTAATGGCACGGATTGACCTTGTGTCAAAATAGCGCCTGCAGCCAGTGAGAGCATAGCAAATTCATTGCCTGCTGTTTGGTCCATACCATGACCAAGTACCAACCATGATAGCTTTTCACTATCTGGAACACTAGGCTCTGAAATGAGTTTAGTGATAGGTGCATAGGCGCTGCCAGTGATTTCAATGCCAGCATTTACCGGCGTGCTGTTTCGCATAGCACGTAGATTAATACCAGGATTATCTAAAGGTCCACTAAAGGTAAATCTGCCTTCTTCAATGACCAATACTTGACCATAAGCGAGGTATGTCCCTTTTTTAATCTGGATGCTGCCATCAGCATGTGGATGATATTGCGATAGTCCTGTTAGTGTCACAGCGCCTGCCAACTGTGCATCAATGCCTTGACCGCGAATAATGAAGTCTTTGCCTAAATCAATGCGCAAACCATTGAGTAGGATTTTTAGATCAGCATCTGGCATAGATTCAGTCCTACCAAGAATGATGACATCATCACCAAGTTTAGGTGTGCCTTCTTCAGCAAGTTGAATAAAGCCTTTGTCAGCTGTAAAGTTGCCTGTGATGGTTAGTAAGCCGTCTTTGAGGTGAGTATTGCCAAGCCCAGTCAAAGTTAAGCGTCGATCTGTTCGAGAAAGTGCTGTAAATTTTTCAACTTGCCAGTCTAAGCTTATTTCAGCTTGATTGTGACCTAAGCGTATGGATCCAGTAGTTGTTAAATAGCCTTCACCGCCTTTCCATTTGGCTTCTTTAATGCGCAATTGGTCTTTTTCAAAGTTTGCTTCTACCGTGCCTTCTGTTAAGGCGACACCTTCTGATAGCAATGAAAGTTGCAAGTTTTTACCGATAAGCATGCCATTCAAGTTGGGAGATTGGACGGTTCCGTCTGCGTTAACATTGAACGATAGTTGACCGTCTATATCGGCATCTGACAATGCAACTGGCAGTGGCAGCCAAGCTAATGTACTCAGTTGTGCTTTGCTGTTTAATTTGAAAGGTGCCCCAGCCAGAAGCGCATAACCTTTGTCTGTTTTGGCTAGTGCGGTGTTTAAATGCATATTCAGATTACCGAACTGATTGCCGGTTATTGCTAGATCAAGTGTGGTCTTGTTTCGCTCAAATACTGCATTTATTTTGGCTTCATTTAAACCCAGTGGTATAGGTTTATTAGTGAGTGCATTTAATGATATATCCCCCGATTCCCGCCAAAGGCTCAGTTTGCCGTTTATTGTATCAGTGGCTTGAATATCCCAAAGACCTGAAATAGTCAGGTCGCCTTGCATTTGATTAGGTAGTGTTAAGAGAGCAGTAGGTAAATCTGATAATGATAAAGTTTCTAGTTGCCCATTACTAGAAAAGTGATTGGCGCCAAGCTTTACATATTCAATGAAGACTTGACCCCTCAACATTGTTAGTTTTGCATTCTGTAATGATAACTCTTCAGGCGATAATTTGAGTTTTGCTGGTGCTTGTAAGCTAATTGAGGTCTTACCTTGGTAGGTGAGGCTTTGGATATCTCCTTGCCAATTGTCCGAGGTAATTAAGCCGCCACTCAAGTGACTTTCAAATTTCAAATCTCGGTTGTATGCTGTAATCTTAATCTGATGGTCATTTCGTGTACCATCAACGCGAATCATACTATCTACAATTGGATAGGATGCATATTGTAGATTGCTAGCATTGAATTCGCCTTCAAATTTCCCATCAGCTCCAGCCATTAAAGAGGCTTTACCTTCTAACTTCTCAGATGTAATGATCGCTGCAATTTTAAGTTTTTCTGCTTTCAGATTAAAGCGTAATGCTAGGTTTTCAAAAGCCCCTTCAATTGATCCATTAGCAAAGGCTTGTCCCGCATAATCTGGTCCAATGACAGCTAAATTTGGCATGTCAAGCAACCATTCAAGTTTGCTATTAGGTTGATTCATATTACCTTTAGCGCTGAACTTGCTATCAAGCAAAGCTGCCTGTAGGTTGATGTCAAGCATATGAGTATTCTGTATAGTAAGCTCACCACTACTGGTTAACGCTTGATTTTGCCATTGACTATCACGGCTCACAAAGTTTACCCGTAAATCAGGTTGCGGAAGTAATTTACCTTGTAGATTGATATCGAAATTGAGTTCAGCCGTAGGGAAATCCCCTAAGCGTTCAGGACGTATTTTATTGAGTTTTGTGGTAATTTTAATTGGGTATTCACCGGATAAGTGCAGATCTAAATGGGTGGTGATATCCGCAGCTGAATTAGCTATATTTTCATCAGGTTTGATTAGCGCTAAATGACTGTCTTTCATGACAAGTTTAGATTGACTGTCTATCGACAATATATCGAGATTGCCAGAAATCAGCGCTTCAACATCGTAGGGTATTTCCTTTTTGCTGTTATTCAGATTGACTCTTCCATTGATAGCAAATGGACGAATCGTGCTTAGGCGGATTGCCGCTTTTGCGTCACCCCATGGGGTTTCTGCACTTTGTAAATTGAGTGTTAAAGATTTGTCGTTACCGTCAAAGTTAAAATTGACATTTTTTAGCACGTGTTCTGCATCTTTTGTAAGGATCACAACTTCAGAGATGGAAGCTTGTTGCACTAGTATGGGTAATGGTAATTTAATCTGCTTGGGCAGCTTACTTTCTGTCTCACTTTTGCTCTCTTTCAGCTTTATAACCATTCGTGTTGCGCGTAAATGGTGAATGGATAAACGATTGCCTCCACTAGGGGTGAGCTGCCAATCTGCGTTAAGTTTCTCTAACGTTATATGAATATCATCCAAATCGTGACTGAAAGTGTCTAAGCTAGTGCTACCACTCAATGAAAAATCACCCCATGCAGGAGATAATGCTAACAAAAAGAGACCAAGTGCGATAAATGATAATATGCGGCGTAACATTAAAATGCGACTCCTAAACTAAAGTGCAGGCGGTAGTCATCATTTTCCTCACCATAGGCGATATCGGCACCCAATGGTCCAATTGGACTTTTCCAGCGTGCACCAAGACCATAGCCATAAACTGGAGATAGCTCTTTGATGGTATTGGCGGCATTACCAAAATCAGTAAATATAGCGATACCCCATTGATTAGTTAGCCACTGGATAACTTCAATACTACCTGTTGCCAGATAGCGTCCGCCAACGATAGCATCACCCTCAGTTACCCCTAAGCTCTGATAGGCATAACCGCGAACAGATTGGTCGCCACCAGTACGAAATAGAAATGCAGCAGGCGCACTATTTTTGCCACTGACAATACCTAATTCGCCGCGTAAAATAAGCTGAGTTTTGGAGGTGATTGGGTAATAACCTTGTCCTTTGATGTAGCTCTGTAGAAACTCACCTTCAGATAATGCATCTAGGGGCGCAACAGAAAATTGTGTATTGAGCAAGTAGCCTCGCGTTGGCGAAAGCTCATTGTCAACTCGTCGTAATGTGATGCCATACGATAGGGTCGCGACACTGATATTAGATGATTCGGCTCCATCTAGAGATTGCTTAGAAATGAGATAGTTAGCACCAATGGTTTGTTCTCGCTTTCTTGGCCCCCAACTTCGGTTGACACCAGCTTTTATATCAGTTAAGTCCTGACCTTCAATAGACGTTTTATCGATGCCAGCGTTGATACTGTCACGATAGCCTTTAGCGCTCACTGGTAGTCGAATTAAGCCATTAAGTGACTGTGCTTTTTGTTCTAACTTAAGGCTACTACTCAACCGCCAGCCGCGATTAAATAGATTAAGATCATCAACGGTTAATTGTGTGCGAGCACCTGTGTTAGTACTATAGCCCACGCCAGTGCCAACTGTAATTGATTGATTCTCTTCAACTTTTACAATTATTGGTGTATTGGCTGGATTGTCAGTACGTGTGTTTGCTCTAACTTCTACATTACGAAAGTAACCACTCTGTAATAAACCTGATTGCAAGTTTAGTAGATTTGATTGATTGTAGTAGTGCCCTTCTTTAATAGGGTTGAGGTTTTCTATAATGCTAGCAGGGTATCGTTGCAAACCCTCAATACTAGTTTTACCAAATCGATATGCAGGACCGCTATTAATATTAATGAATAGTGCAACTGAGTGTGTATTTGGATTTACTTCTGCCTTACTGTTTTCAATTGTTGCAGCTGGGTAGCGTTCCACAATAAGATTGGCAAGAAGATTGCGTTTTGCTTGTGACCATGCATCTTGCGTAAATGTTGCCCCTTTTTGTAATTGCCAATTTTTACGAAGGTTTATTATGCTAGGGCTTTCGGTTTCTGTCTGCTGCGTAATTTCGTTTGTAAAATTGATTTCGACTTCAGTAATAACAGCTGGATCGCCAGAGTTGACAGAAAATTTAGCGATTGAGATCTCATCTCGCTGCTCAATTGAGGCATTGATTTCTGGTGAAAAATAACCTTCTGTTGCCAATAGGTCTTTGATATTTTCTGGCGTACCATTGTAAAGCCTTTGCCATTCAGCACTTGTCATACTTGGATGGTCTTGCCATTGGATAATCCGCAGATGTTTTGCTAAGAGTGTATCAATATTCTTAGGTGCAGTAATTTCTACTCGATAATGGTTATTTTCTGCATATGATGTCAGGCTGACCAACAAAAATACAATAAACAACAAGAGTTGTTTGTTCATACACTCTTCAACAGAACTGAAGTAAAGCAATTGTAATAATGATATCTATCTGTTGTTGCAAACAAGTAATTCATATAAGCCCGTGACTAAAGTCACTAGTATAGTGACTTTACTAAAAAGCTTGGTCCATCCAGTATGGGTGAATGATGTATCAATAAACTAATTGATATTCTGATTAACCAGTATAGTCGCTTTACCGGTGTAGTTAGCTGGTGTCATTTCCAACAACCTTTGTTTGGCCTCAACTGGGATTGTTAATGTTTCGATAAATGCATGGAGAGACGCTTTATTAATGCCGCCTTTACCTCTTGTAAGTTCTTTGAGTTGCTCATATGGATTCTCTATGCCATAGCGGCGCATAACCGTTTGAATTGGCTCTGCTAACACTTCCCAGCTGCTATCTAAATCTTCTGCTAATCTTTGCGCATTAATTTCTAATTTGTTCAATCCGCGTAAACAGGAGTCATAACCAAGCAATGAATAGCCAAAGCTAACTCCCATATTGCGTAAAACGGTTGAGTCTGTGAGATCGCGTTGCCAACGTGATATGGGCAACTTCTCCGCTAAATGGCGAAGAATTGCATTCGCAATGCCTAAATTACCTTCACTGTTTTCAAAATCAATTGGATTGACCTTATGTGGCATCGTCGATGAGCCAATTTCTCCTGCTTTAACCTTTTGCTTAAAGTAACCGACAGAAATATAAGCCCATAGGTCACGATTCAGGTCGATTAAAATGGTGTTGATACGCGCCATTGCATCATAAAGTTCTGCCATATAATCATGTGGTTCGATTTGAATCGTCATTGGGTTGTATGTTAAGCCTAAGCTCTCTACAAATTGCTTTGCAAAAGCTTCCCAATCAAAATCAGGATAAGCAGATATATGGGCATTAAAATTACCTACTGCGCCATTAATTTTCCCTAATATATCATTCTGGGCAAACTGCTCACGCTGACGCTTTAAGCGATAAACGACATTTGCCAGCTCTTTACCCATTGTTGTTGGGCTGGCAGTTAGACCATGAGTGCGAGACAGCATTGATTGGTCAGCAAGCTCTTGTGCTAATTCACCAAGACGCCCTATCAATTTATCCAGAAAAGGAACCATAACGGTATCACGTGCTGCCTTTAACATCAGTCCGTGTGAAAGGTTGTTGATATCTTCTGAAGTACAGGCAAAGTGAATAAACTCACTTGCTTTTTTAATCTCTGGGTTCCCGAAAAACTTTTCTTTTAACCAGTATTCAAGTGCTTTTACGTCATGGTTAGT
>CAXIBZ010000003.1:0-18177 GCA_964022105.1 uncultured Methylophilaceae bacterium | reverse complement strand
AGCGTATTGCATCCACTAGTTCATCAGAGGCACTTTGCTTACATAAATAGCCTGAAGCACCTGCCTTAAGCGCACGTAGTGCATATTGATCTTCTCTATGCATAGAAAGCATTAACACACTGATGTGGGGGTTATCTTTTTTGATATATTGTAATGCTTCAATACCGCTGCGATCGGGTAGCGTAATGTCCAGCAACATCACATCTGCTGGGTGAGTTCGGCATAATTTAATAGCATCATTAGCGGTACCTGCTTCTGCTATCACATGAATATCTTCAGTTTCCGACAACACTTGTCTCAACCCTGCTCGTAAAATTGCATGGTCATCAGCAATCAGTACATTAATCTGTTTACTCATGAATGAAATACATCTTTCATCAAGTCGCTTTTAGTTTATCAGATGCAACATTCGGCAATGTCACGATGATATTAGTACCATTATCTGTTGCTTTTTCAATCAACAATGTGCCTTGCAAAGCATCGACACGCTCTTGCATACCACGCAAACCAAAAGCATTTGGTTTCATCGTATCGCCGACTGTAATACCTACACCATCATCAGTGATATACATTTTGATTTCATTTTTACCAAATAATAGCGCAATATCTACCCGCGTTGCCTCAGCATATTTGGCAATATTCGACATTGCTTCTTGGCACACCCGAAACAATGTCGTTGCCTGCTCACTTGTTCCTTGCCCATCTTGGTTGTTCGTTACAAAGTAGCATGGAATATCCATCTGTTTTTCAAACTCTTTGGCCTGCCAATCCAAGGCCGCTACAATACCCAACTCTAGGATATTGGGTCTCAAGTCACCTGATATCCTATGTGCAGCATCAAATGTTTTATCAACAATATTTTTGATATCTTTTGTTTTTTCAACAAGTGATTTTTCACTCGCTGGTAAATTATTAAGTAATGATCCAAGACCAATTTTGATTGCTGTCAAATTACCGCCAAGATCATCATGTATTTCACGGGATATTCTACTGCGCTCTTGCTCTTTGACGGTATTCAGATGCGCAGATAACTCTGCCAAACGCTCCCTTGAGTGCTCAAGCTCAAGCCGTTCTTGCTTGCTCTGTGTAATATTAGTCATGATACCTGACCATTGCACAACACCACTATTAAACTTTCTAGGAGAACAGCGTAAATTAACCCATTTAATATCGTTCCATTCTTCAATCCAGAAACGTCCCTCCCAGTTCAACATTGCCATTTCAGATGATGAAGTTTTGAGCTTTTCCTCAAAGACATCAAAGTCATCTTTATTCATAATGTCAAAAAATGCATTAGGCGTCTCTTTGAGCACCTCTGGTTCCAGCCCCAACAGTGCTTTACAGCCATCACTCAAGTAATGAAACAGTATTTGTCCATTTGTATCAATTTGAAATTCAAACACCAGACCAGGCGTATTCCTGACTAGAATCTTAAAGCGCGTATCGTTTTCATCAAACTCCTGATTAATAACAGACTGCGTAGCTGGCTTAATGACCAATAAATAGGTACTGCCACTATCGCTAAACTGCGCTACTTTTAGATGCTGTAAATCAAAATAACGGATCGCTTGCTGCTTATTCATGCTGACAAGCTTAGACATGATCTGCTGCGAACTGATAAAAGCAGATAAATCTTCTTGACTAACACCAATCAACTCATCTAACTCTTTTTCTTGTAACTCGGCTAACGTTTCATCAAACGTTTTGTTAACACGTGCACTTACACTTAGCAGTTGCATCGATTCAGCATCGATTAAAAACGCTTCGTCTGACACACCACGCATTAACACTTCAAATAAAATATCGTTCCTTGATTGTTCGGTCAACTAAGCCACCTGTAGTAACGAATTAAAATAACTAAATAGATTTTGCTACCATTTTTACCGCATAAGCCAACTGTCAGTTACAAGCCATCCCCTCTTGCTTGCACAAGCGCTTCCCGTTCTAACTGTAATACATACTTCTGTATCACACGCTGATCTTCATGAGAGAGATTAATAAATTGGAAGCCGACCTGAAATTTTTTTGACCCATTCAACATAACTGTTTCTGTGATGTGTTTGACACATAAACTCGTTTCAATATCACCATAATTAGGTAGTGAAATAGCACAGTTCGGAAACACTTGTTCTAATTCTATAATGGATGATAAGTGATCTGTAACAAACGTACCAATCCCACCCAAACTGGCATTCACTAATACCATTTCTAACTTTTCATCACGGTCGTTTGTCGGATTACGGTAAGGAATATAACAAATAACAGGACTGGTCACAGGCGTTAATGATCGGAAAAACTCTCTGCGCTGGAAGCGATACAATTTTGTAGGTAGCGGCATTTTTAATGCTTCACCATCCGTTAGCCTCACCTCTGTGAGCTTTTTCGCAGACCACCTAACCCGAATACCGTCTGTTTTTGAAAAAACAATATAGTCACTTGCAAGTAGCCTTTTATTAAAGCCTGCATCTAGACTCTTATCAAGATACACAAACTTCTTATCTTTACTCACACCAATAACAGTTGTTAAGCCCTGGTCTCGTCCTTGATTAAAGGACAAGTTCAATGTTGTCTTGTTCGTAGCAAGTTCGTTTAACACTTGAGCAATAGCAACAGGGTGTTGCGTTAAATACTTATCCTCGTCATTCGCGACCGTATTCTCTGACATGTCCTCCAAACTTCCTTTTATAACATTGTTATAGTTTTATCGCTGACAATCTAATTTATTAATAGTTATTCTAATAACAAACTGGTTCTTGAGCTAGTTATTACGCCATTTAGACGTGTTACTTTAATAAAATAAGGATAAAACACGATAATTTACACGCAACAATGCAATTTTCATAAGAAATATTGAAATAATCGCGCATCAACCAATACTAATACCAGCGTTAAAATTGCATTCCAAATAATGCTGGTGAAATAGAAAAAGGGTCACGTTTACACGTAACCCTTTTGTTTTATTTGGTAGGGAGTGCGGGGATCGAACCCGCGACAAACGGATTAAAAGTCCGCTGCTCTACCATCTGAGCTAACTCCCCATTAACTACTTGATGCTTTTTGGTTGTTGCTCAAAAAATGCAAGACCGCGATTATGCTGGAAACCAGCACTTTGGTCAACATTGTTTGGCAATTTAAATTATATATTTCTGAAATAATTTGATTTGAAGCAGGTCTGGTGTCATTCTTATCGCATACCAGGCAACTTGCCACCCATCAGACCACCCATGCCGCGCATCAGTTTCCCCATGCCGCCTTTACTAAACATTTTCATCATTTTTTGGGTTTCTTCAAATTGCTTTAACAAGCGATTCACTTCTTGTACTTGTACGCCACTGCCAGCTGCAATCCGTTTTTTACGCGTTGCTTTAATGAGTTCCGGCTTACGTCTTTCCAACGGCGTCATGCTATTGATAATACCTTCAATACGTCGCAGTGATTTCTCTGCATCATCATGATTGACTTTAGCCGCCATGTCCGCCATCTGCGCAGGCATTTTATCCATTAGTGCGCTCATGCCGCCCATTTTACGCATTTGCATCATTTGCATTTTAAAATCTTCTAAATCAAATTTGGCGCCTTTCTTGATTTTGTCAGCGACTTTTTTCGCCTCTTCCATGTCGACATTTTTATGGGCTTGCTCAATCAACCCTAATACATCACCCATGCCCAAAATCCGTCCTGCCATGCGCTCTGGGTGAAATGGTTCCAAACCATCGACTTTTTCACTGACCCCAATAAACTTAATAGGCTTGCCTGTAACATGACGCACTGATAGCGCAGCACCGCCCCTAGCATCACCATCAAGCTTGGTTAACACAACGCCCGTTAACGGCAGTGTTTCACCAAAGGCTTTGGCTGTATTTACCGCATCTTGGCCTTGCATGGCATCAACTACAAATAGCGTTTCTGCTGGTTTCAGTTGTGTATGTAAGGCTTGTATCTCAGCCATCATGGCTTCATCAATACCTAAGCGTCCAGCCGTATCGAATATGACAACATCATAATAATTAGCTTTAGCGTAAGCCATTGTCTGTTGCGCAATCTCAATCGGTTGTTGCGCTGCATGACTATCAAAGCAATCCACTTCCAGTTGTTTGGCGAGTGTTTTCAACTGGGTAATCGCGGCAGGGCGATATACGTCCGCACTAGATAGTAGTACTTTTTTCTTATCTGCTTTTAATAATTTTGCCAATTTGGCCGAAGTCGTTGTTTTACCTGAGCCTTGCAAGCCTGCCATTAAAATGACGACTGGTGGTACTGCTGCTAAATTGAGCTTCACATTGGCTTTACCCATTAGCTCAGTTAACTCTTCATTAACCACCTCAATGACAGCTTGTCCTGGAGTTAGGCTTTGCAGTACCTCACGCCCATTTGCCCGATCTTTAACTTTTGCAATAAAGTCCTTAACCACAGGCAAAGCAACGTCTGCCTCTAGCAATGCGATACGTACTTCACGCATGGCATCTTTAATATTGTCTTCAGTTAAGCGTGCTTGCCCGCGTAAGTTTTTAATGACGCCTTGTAAACGTCCAGTTAAATTTTCCAACATAATTGATAACCCTAAGCGCGCCATATCTTTTGATATGACTTCAATTGATTTGTGTTAATTTTACATCATGCTATGCGATTGGCGTGAGTTTTGACATAATTGCGTGATGCAGCATTTAATTCCATATCTCGTTGTCGCATTTATTTACCTAGCAGTCGCTTTTGACTTTTGGCGTATTGCCAAACTGAGCAGAGCCTCTGATGAGCAAGTCTATTCGCTAAAGCTACACTCAGCGATGATTGCGTTAGGCTTAGTTCTGCATGGCGGGTTGTTATATAAAGATATCTTTGCTGTCGGCAGCTTTAATTTTGGTTTATTCTATGCCATATCAGCTATTTTATGGCTAACAGCACTGATATACTGGCTAGCCAACCTCAAGCATAAAATCGACATCCTGCAATGTTTTGTCCTACCACCAGCTGCATTGTTTGTCTTGCTATCTGCGCTCTCAATTCATGACTATATTGCGCCATATGCAGAGGCTACTTGGTTTATGGCGCATGTTGGCATTGCAGTACTGGCTTATAGCTTATTTACCTTTGCCGCAATGCATGCGCTATTAATGGCAATCGCGGAACGCAGCCTGCACAATAAGCCGACCTTCATTAAACTACCAGACTTCCCGCCATTAATGGTCATGGAAAGCCTATTGTTTAAAGTAATCACACTAGGATTTATTCTACTGACACTTACTGTAGCGAGTGGCATGCTTTTCTCCGAGCAAATTTTTGGCAAACCATTACAGTTTACGCACAAAGTTATTTTCTCAATTGCATCATGGTTTATTTACGCATGGCTACTGTTTGGTCGCTACCGCTATGGCTGGCGTGGTCAAAAAGCGATTCGCTGGACACTATCTGGCTTTGGCTTACTAGTACTCTCTTATATCGGAACCAGAGTTGTTTTAGAGCTTTTTCTACATCGAATCTAGCGTAAACTGATATGAGGCCAGCCATAAGCCTCTGCATAAGCCGTCAATTGCGGATCGGCATCAACTGCTACAGGGTTTGTCACTAGTTTCAGCAGTGGCAAATCATTGTGTGAGTCACTATAAAAGTAACTGGCTTTAAAGTCTTCTCGTGTTTGCCCTCGCTCAGCCAACCAGTCATTCAATCGCGTTACTTTTCCATCTTGAAAGCTAGGCACACCACTTACATTTCCCGTGAATTCGCCGTTAACGATTTCCGGATCGGTCCCAATCAGATGTTCAATCCCATAGGCTGTAGCAATTGGTTTTGTCACAAAACTATTGGTTGCTGTAATCACCACACATAAATCGCCCTGTTCTTTATGTTGATTGACCAACGCCTGCGCTTTATCTGTCATCATCGGCCGAATTATCTTATCCATATACTTCATATGCAGTGCATCAAGAAATGCTTTTGGATGCTGCGATAATGGCTGCAGTTGAAATTTCAGAAAAGCAAAGATGTCTAAGTTTCCATTCTTATAGTCTTGATAAAACTGCTCATTTCGCGCGTGATGAGACTGCGCATCAAGTAAGCCCTCATCAATCAAAAACAAACTCCAATTGTAATCAGAGTCTCCCGCTAAAAGCGTATTATCCAAATCGAACAATGCTAGATTTTGTTGTTTAGCATCCTGTTTCATATTAAATTGTTTCTTTCTTACTATGAGAAGTTATTATCAATATCACGCCGACAATAATCACTGCCAATGAAATATATTCGTTGTTTGCGATGGTTTCATTGGCAAATATAATCCCGACAATAAAAGCCACTACGGGGTTAACAAAAGTATTACTGCTTGCTACCAAAGGCGGTACGTTTTTAAGTAGCCATTGGTATGCTGAGTATGTAGCCAAAGAACTAAAGAGCACTAAATATAACATTGCGCCCCAAGATTTATGGCTAATTGTTGCTGGCCATATCTCTCCAGAAAAAGTGCTTACGATTATCAACACAAGACCACCTATCAGCATCTGACACGCCGCGCCCATCAAGCCCATCGGCATGGGAAGGTGCTTGCCCCATACAGAACCAAAAGACCAACTTGCTGCGGCAAATATCAATAGCAATGCACTCGTTATATCCCCGTGCAAACTACCGCCTAAATTGAGCAACATAATGCCAAAAAATCCAACGACAATACCTAACCATTCTCGCTTAGTAATATGATGGCCCCAAAGTGTCGAAAAAATCGCCATCCAGATAGGCACTGTAGCAATGGACAATGCGGCTACGCTTGAACTCACTGTTTGCTGCACAAAGCACACTGTACCATTACCCATCGCTGGCAATAACGCGCCAATAATTGCCGCGCCTTTCCACTCCGCCCATGTTGGGTTTCGGTAACCCAAGTATCGCATCACAATATATAGAACAAGACCAGCCACAAGATAGCGTAGACCAGCAAGCATAAACGGCGGAAAACTTTCTATGCCAAAGCGAATCGCTAAATAAGTCGAGCCCCAAAAGAAATAGGTACAAAACAATGCAATAAAAATTAACAGTGTTTGTTTACTATTTGGCATTGTTAGTAACCAGCATTTTCGTTCTTCATATTTTGGCCATATGCAATCTCAGATATATCAGAGTCATTTGCATGAAATGCAACTTGATGAGATACATTAACTGTTGTTCCAATTAATTCGGAAACGACAAATGTTTAAAAAACCAAACTTAATTACGCACTATAAAAATCAAATAAATAAGACACGTACATTACTACTATCGCCTTTTGCCAAGCAAGCAGAATAAATAAATTATTGACTGGATATTGTCGTAAGGCATGTAAAGTTTACTTGAGAACAAGGCGCCTGAACGCGGACAGTACTTACGACAAGTTCAGGCAACGCCGTTATCGCGCAAGCTTTACATGACTAAACTTGAGGATTGAGTTTTTCGGCCTTACTATACAACTTATTCAATCCATTCAAATAAGCCTTGGCAGATGCAATCACAATATCGGTATCAGCCCCTTGCCCATTCACTATACGGCCACCTTTTGATAAACGCACGGTCACTTCACCTTGCGCATCAGTACCGCTGGTAATGTTATTAACAGAATAAAGTTGCAACTCTGCACCACTGCTCACAATATCCTCAATCGCCTTAAAGCTGGCATCCACAGGACCACCGCCGTCTGCCTCTGAACGCATCTCTCGTCCTCCATCAGATAAAGTAATGACTGCATGCGGTATCTCACCTGTTTGTGAGGCCACTTGTAAATAGACTAATTTATATTGCTCGTTGGCTTCGCTAACCACTTCATCACTAACCAAAGCATGCAAATCTTCATCAAAGATTTCAGATTTTTTGTCAGCTAACACTTTAAAGCGTGCAAATGCCGCATTCAAAGCATCTTCACTTGATAATTCAATTCCTAACTCTTTTAAGCGTGTTCTGAATGCATTTCGACCTGACAATTTACCCAAGGTCAATTTATTAGCATTCCATCCCACATCTTCCGCGCGCATAATTTCATAAGTTTCACGGTGTTTTAATACACCATCCTGATGTATGCCACTTTCATGGGCAAAGGCATTGGCGCCAACAATTGCTTTATTTGGTTGTACTGGGTAACCAGTAATTGTCGACACTAACTTAGATGCTGGGACGATTTGTGTTGTATCAATACGAGTTTCTAAGTTAAAGAAATCTTGGCGAGTTTTTATAGCCATCACGACTTCTTCCAAGCTTGCATTGCCAGCGCGCTCACCTAATCCGTTAATCGTGCATTCTACTTGGCGCGCACCATTCGCTACTGCTGCTAATGAATTAGCAACCGCCATGCCTAAATCATTGTGACAGTGCGTACTCCATACTACCTTATCAGAATGTTTAACACGCTTGATTAACGTAGCCATACGTTCGCCCCACGCAGCAGGGATACTATAACCTACGGTATCTGGCACATTAATCGTCGTTGCACCTGCTTCAATTACGGCATCAAACACACGCACCAAAAAGTCCATCTCTGAGCGTACAGCATCCTCCGCTGAGAACTCGACATCATGTGTATATTCCAAAGCCCATTTGACAGCTTGTACAGCTCGCTCGACTACTTGATCTTCCGTCATCCGAAGCTTGTTTTCCATGTGAATTTTGCTGGTTGCAATAAAGGTATGGATTCGGCCATTTTTTTCTGGATGCTGCATGGCTGGGGTTATCGCCTCACCAGCACGACGCACATCATTTTCACTAGCACGTGCAAGTGAACAGACAGTGGACTGCGTAATCAATCCAGCAATGGCGTGGATTGCATCAAAGTCTCCTGGGCTAGCCGCGGCAAAACCCGCCTCAATGACATTAACACCTAATTTTTCCAATTGGCGTGCAATCCGTATTTTTTCTTCTTTGGTCATGGCTGCGCCAGGGCTCTGTTCACCATCACGCAAGGTCGTATCAAAAATGATAACTTGTTCTTGTTTCATGTTGTATTCCTTAATCAATGCACTAGATTATAAATGGTTTTACCCGCTACATGCGAGATGCGCGAGCAAGATACATCTGTATTGGAGGGGTATATTAATGTGCGCTAACGCGCAGCAGTAGTGCTAGGCTTGTAAGGCACAAGCCATTTAAGGAATATATTGCTTGATATGTAGTATCTTTCAACATAAATCCATTATAAGTAACTTTTTGATTACTCGTCAATCATAGATACCTTTTAAGCACCTCTCGTTTTTTTCAATTTAGATTTAAACCACAAATAATATCCAGACAAAGCATAAATAAACACGACCGTAAACAGCACTTCTGGCGGACTATAAGAAACCAATACAAAGCCAAGCATAATGGCCAGTACCGCAACAAACGGTACACTTTTTTTCAAGTTAATATCTTTACCACTGTAAAAACTTAAGTCACTCACCATTGATCCTGCCGCAAACACGGTCAAACCCCAAGCCAACCATTGCATTTTGATTGCACCAAAAAAGATCTCACGACCCGAAATGCCATATTCATAGGATACCCAGACAAAACCGGCTAATAATGCCGCAGATGCAGGACTAGGCAATCCTTGAAAAAATCGTTTATCTTGAAATGGATCTTCAAGCTTTGTATTAAAGCGCGCCAACCTTAGTGCGGCACATGCACAATAAAGAAACGCAGCAATCCAGCCAATTTTGCCAAGTGGCTTTAGCGCCCAAACATACATAATCAAAGCTGGTGCCACCCCAAAAGAAACCATATCTGACAAACTATCATATTCAGCGCCAAATGCACTTTGTGTGTTTGTCATTCTAGCAACACGTCCATCAAGCCCATCCATCACCATTGCGACAAATATTGCGATTGCTGCTTGCTCATATTTAAAATTCATGGCACTGACAATCGCGAAGAAGCCTGAAAACAAAGCGGCTGATGTAAATAAATTGGGTAGCAAATAGATACCCCGCTCCCTCAGGCTTGGGCTGTCTGAATTATCCGTTGCTCTTCTTGATAGCTTTTTGTCCGACTCTGTCATGTTAAATTGAACTCATTAAATGTGTTCGTACCAGTATAGCAAATCTCATTGATTGCAAAATGCTTTTACTACTTGCTTTCGTTTATTTGCTTCAAAAATCAAACTTAAACAATCAACTATTATGATTTAAACCTGCGATTAATTAAATTAAAGCTAAAAACACACGCTTATCTACCGATAAAATTCATAGCTCTATTTGTATGATATGTACTTATCTAATTTTAATTTGCAAAGAGTCATATTGTGGTGCAACCTAAAAATAAACTTGCTGCAACTGATATTGCACGCCAAACATTAATGCAGCTCGTTAAGGAGGGCTTACCGCCTACGCCTGAAAATTATGCTGCCAAGTATAACGAGATTGTTGGCAACAAAGCGCCTTCTGTTTATGAAATACTGAAGGATGTACTGATTAATGCTGGGAAAAAAGCACCACAATACGCTGAAGCGGAAAAAGCCATTTCATTGGCAATCAAAGAGCAAGACTGGGCTGGCTTAGAGATAAAATTTCGTAAATTATTTACTAATGCGCCTACTGCTAACGCAACCAGCAATGTCAATTGGTCTTCCCTCATTAGTACTTTATTAAAACAACTAGAAACTAACCACAAAGGAATTACACTTAGCCGTAAAAGACAAGGTCTAAGCCGTGTATTGATGAATTTTGCTAAAGACCCAGACATGTTGGCAGAGAAAATACAGGCTTTGCTACGCTCTTGGGGCAGTGAGTCTAAGGCCCAAGCGATTGAGACTGTAAATGATACTACCTCTACTAAAGACTTAACGCTAAATGAGCCTACAGCGCACCAAGAGTTTAATCGGACAGAAACTACGTTATCACCAAAAAACGACTATTCACTCATGCAACTTCGTGACATGATGACAAGAACATTAGATTTGGCCCTGATTCCACTGCTTAAAGATGCACCAAAATCACAACAAGATGCGCAAAGTTTGCTCGTAGATCTAGGCAAGGATTTGTCAGTCCAAACACTGACCAAATGTACAAATAACTTAAAAAGTATCTTGTTCTCTTTAGAAACGGAGATGGAAGAAAAAGAGAACATCAACAAAACGCTTGTTGGTTTGCTGAGTTTACTTGTCAAAAACATGGCAGAAATCACAGCAGACGATCATTGGTTTAAAGGTCAAATAGACATTGTTAATGACGTACTAAGCAAACCCGTTACTACACTATCACTGCAGAATGCCGAGAGTAGTTTAAAAGAGCTTATTCACAAACAAGATAATTTAAAACCAGCTATTAGCAATGCGCAAAATTTATTGAAACAAATGGCGGCGACATTCATTGCGCGCCTAGTTGACATGACAGAAACGACTGATGATTATCACCATAAAATAGAGTCACATCAGAAGAAATTAACGACTATTCGGGGTATTGATGAGTTAAATGGCGTGCTTAAAAATGTACTTGATGATACGCGCACTATAGGATTAACGGTTCAACGTACGCGTGAAGAGTTTAGTGATAGTCAAACCAGAATAAATGAAGCGGAACAAAAAATTCAAGAGTTAACATCTGTTCTGGAATACATTAATGATGTCGCTAATGAAGATTATTTAACGGGCACACTGAATCGCCGAGGGATGGAAGAAGCCTTGGAAAGAGAGTTTAGTCGGGCAGATCGACATCATACTGACCTTAGTATCGCAATGATGGATATAGACCACTTTAAGCAACTCAATGACAAACTAGGCCATAGCACTGGTGACGAAGCGCTAGCTCATTTTGCTAGCGTTATTAAAGACGCTAAACGTACAACTGATGTATTGGCGCGATATGGTGGTGAAGAGTTCATTATTATTTTACCGAATACCATGCAAGCTGATGCCATTAAAGTCATTGAGCGGGTACAACGGAAGCTGACTAAACAGTTTTTCATGCATAGTGATCAACATATTGTCATCACATTCAGTGCTGGCGTCGCTGAACGTATAGAAGGGGAAACTCCAGAAGAGATTATTCCGCGTGCAGATGCAGCCTTATATAGTGCAAAAAACTCAGGGCGTAACCGTGTCGTTGGCGCGCCAATTCCAGAAACAATCCCAATACCAACCAAAATAGAAAAAAGTGTAGCGATTGCTGACAAAGACACACGTCATTAGCCACTAAGCAACTCTGTATTAGTACAGAGAATGTTTGGCACTGTGTTAAGATCGCGCTAAATATTTACTTAGCAATCTGATTTCTATGATATTCACTTTACATGGCACGGACGGCCAGGCACGTCGCGGTACTTTAGAACTCGCTCACGGCAACCTTCAAACACCAGCATTTATGCCTGTAGGGACCTATGGAACAGTTAAAGCCATGTCCCCTTCAGAGCTCACTGAAATTAAAGCAGAAATCATATTAGGTAACACATTCCATTTATGGCTACGTCCTGGTTTAGATGTCATAGCGGCACACGGCGGCTTACATAAATTCATGGGCTGGGACAAGCCTATACTGACAGACTCGGGTGGCTTTCAAGTGTTTAGCTTGGGTGCCATGCGTAAAATCACTGAAGAGGGCGTCAAATTTCAAAGCCCAATCAATGGCGATACTTGTTTCTTAACGCCTGAAGAATCTATGCGTATTCAAAAAATATTAAATAGCGACATCGTGATGATATTTGATGAATGCACACCTTATCCTGCTACTCATCAAGAAGCAAATGACTCCATGCAACTATCATTACGCTGGGCACAAAGAAGTAAGGATGCGCATCAGGGGAACAGCAATGCATTGTTTGGCATCATACAAGGCGGAATGTATGAAGACTTGAGAGACGTTTCACTTGAAGGGCTTGAATCCATAGGTTTTGATGGCTATGCCATTGGTGGCTTATCAGTTGGGGAACCTAAAGCAGATATGAAAAGAGTTTTGGCGCACACGGCCCCCAAGATGCCTCAAAACAAACCGCGTTATCTAATGGGAGTTGGCACTCCTGAAGACTTAGTGGATGCGGTGAGTCATGGCATCGATATGTTCGATTGCGTCATGCCTACTCGCAATGCTCGCAATGGCTGGCTATTCACTCAGTATGGGGACGTTAAAATCAAAAATGCGACCTATAAACATGACATGCAACCTTTAGACGCAGACTGCCACTGTTACACATGCCAGAACTTCACCCGTGCTTATTTGCATCATTTACATAAAGTGGGTGAAATTTTAGGGGCAAGATTAAACACGATTCATAATTTGCATTATTATCAAACACTCATGCAAGGTATGCGTGAAGCGATTGAAGCAAACCTGTTTGATGATTTTAGAGTTAAGTTTGCGGAAAAGCGCGCTACTTTATAAATGAGACCCTCTAAATAACAATGCTAAGTAAGAATAGTTTTCATTGTTATTTATATTAATAAATCCTTAAAAATCAATGACTAATGCAATATTTATATTGCCTCTTTAGATAAACATGCGTAACATGTGCATCTAAACAGATAGGAGACACTCAGTGAAAGGCAATAAAAAAATTATTGATATCTTGAACCAGTTATTGACAGGTGAATTATCCGCCAGCGATCAATATTTAATTCATGGTGAAATGGTTTCTGATCTAGGTATGCCGCAATTGGCCGCACATATGCTACACGAGTCTGAGCATGAACATTTACATGCTAAATTGATTATCCAGCGCATATTATTCCTTGAAGGCACGCCTAACGTCGCTAAACGTGATGAGCTTAATATAGGTAAAAACGTTAAACAAATGCTAGAAAATGATTTGGCACTTGAGTATCAAGTTGTTAAAAATCTTAAAAATGCCATTGAAGCATGTGAAAAAGCAGAGGATTTTGTAACACGCGACATGCTAGTTCAGCAACTAGAAGACACGGAAATGGACCACGCATACTGGCTAGAAAAACAACTCAAACTGATTAGCTTAATTGGTCTGGAAAATTACCAACAAAGTCAAATGCAACAACCAGCAGCATAAGGATTACGTAATGAAAACAGACAAAAAAATTCTTAGCGTTTTAAATGCAGTGCTAAAAAATGAACTGACAGCGATTAATCAGTATTTCTTGCATGCCCGTATGTTTCGAAACTGGGGCTTGGAAGGACTTAATGATTATCAGTACAAACAGTCTATCCGCACCATGAAAGAAGCAGATAAAATTATTGAACGCATTTTATTTCTTGAAGGCTTGCCAAACTTACAGGTTCTTGGCAAGTTACTGATTGGCGAAGATGTCGTTGAATGCCTTAATGGCGACCTAAAACTAGAACGTGATATACACCGGCCTGCTCTAATAGAGGCCATAACGGTTTGCGAGGAAATGCAAGATTTTGTGAGCCGCGATTTATTTGAAGAGTTACTAGAAGCCAACGAAGAGGCGATTGATTGGATTGAAACGCAACAAACACTCATTAATGATGTTAGTTTACCTAATTACCTACAATCTCACATTGAAGATGCCGACTAAAAGCGTGAGCATATAAAAGCTGCTGTGGCAGCTTTTTTTTATGCTCACAACTAAAATTTAACATTTTCCACTTGACAATCCATTAACAAACGAGAATAATTCTCAGTATCGTTCTTGTTTATGGAGTGTCCCTTTGTATATTTGTGTTTGTAACGCAGTTACTGAGCGTGATGTCGAACATGCCATTGCGCATGGCGCGACCAACATGAAAGCATTAAATCGTGAACTTGGCGTTGGTTCGCAGTGTGGCGCTTGTGCAAAGTGCACCAAAGAGTGTCTTGCAAAATCCACTCACAAAAACATCGAATCCTTTACCAACGTCTTCCCCATTAACAAGCAAGAAGCAGCTTAATACCTCCTACATTAGCGCATTTATCTAATAAAATTTAGGTATCAATAGGAAAGTTTCCCTAGCAATCGATACTACACGCGCAGCAACAATACTCTGTGTTAAAATCCTGCCTTAAATTTTAGTTGTTACACAATTTAGGAAAAATCCAATATGTTTATTTCAAACGCATATGCAGCTGCTTCAGCTGCGCCTGGTACTGATTTATTAAGCTTAGCCCCTATGCTGATTATTTTTGTTCTTTTTTACTTCATGTTGATTCGTCCGCAAATGAAACAAGCAAAAGAGCATAAAGCAATGATTGCAGCGCTAAAAGTTGGTGATGAAGTTGCAACAACTGGTGGCGTGATAGGAAAAGTCACCAAAGTAAATGACAATTTCATTGGAATTGAAATTGCTGCAAACACCGTGATTCATGTACAGAAGCATGCAGTGCAAACACTGTTACCACCTGGCACATTAAAATCCGCATAACTCAACTTAATTTTTACACCAACTAGCTTTAAGCGAGCCACAAATATGAACCGCTACCCTACGTGGAAATATGTTTTAATTGCTGCATCAGTCATCATTGGATTGCTCTATACCATTCCTAACCTTTATGGTGAATCGCCAGCTGTACAGATCAGTCCTGCCAGAGCTTCATTGAAAGCAGACCAAGCATTATTAAGCAAAGTCGAAGCTGCACTAAAATTAGCTGACATTAAATTCAATGGTATTTATTTAGATGCATCTGGAGTAAAGGTTCGTTTTGATAAGCCTGAAGATCAACTCAAAGCGAAAGACAAGCTTATAGAAACTTTGGCAGCGGAAGATTATACCGTTGCTTTAAATCTACTATCACAGACGCCTGACTGGTTACTCTCCATTGGTGCAAAACCGATGTACCTAGGCTTAGACTTGCGTGGCGGCGTACATTTTTTATTACAAGTTGACATGCAGGCGGCGCTAGAAAAATCGGTAGAAAGTAATGTTGGCGACTATCGTACAGCAATGCGTAATGAAAAAATTAATTACACCGGTGTATCACGTGACAATTTAAAAGTTGAAGTCAGCTTTGAAAGTGAAGAGGAAAGAGAAAAAGCACGCAGACTGTTAGAAACAAATTACCCTGATTTGACTTACACTAAAACTGGCAGTAATAAAGCGCTCAAATTGATTGCCACACCGAGTGAAATAACACAAAAGAAAATTCAAGAGTTTGCCCTCAAGCAAAACTTGCTCACCTTACATAACCGTATTAACGAGTTAGGTGTTGCAGAGCCAATCGTACAACAGCAAGGCTTAGATCGTATTGTTGTACAGTTACCTGGCGTTCAAGATACAGCAAAAGCAAAAGAAATTTTAGGTCGTACCGCTGCGTTGGAAGTGCGCATGGTAACAGCGCATGGAACACGTAGTGATGCGAGAGATTTTGATCCGAAAAAAATTGAAGACGCGCTTAAAGGCATTATTCCAGCAGGCAGCGAATTATTATATTCTAGAATCAATGAACCGCTTCTGGTTTCAAAACGCGTTGTTTTTTCTGGAGAAAACCTAGTCTCAGCCAGCCCCAAACCGAGTCAACAAGGTGCTGGGGCAGAAATTGCCGTCAGCTTAGACTCCAAAGGTGCAGGCTCAATGAAGTTAACAACGCGTGATGGCATCAATAGAAGAATGGCCGTTATTTTAGTTGAAAAAGGTAAAAAAGAAGTTTTAACTGCACCCACAATTCAAGCAGAACTTTCCTCACAGTTTGTAATTACAGGTATGGAAAACCTTCAAGAGGCGAATGATCTCTCATTATTGATGCGTGCAGGTGCACTTGCAGCACCAATGGAAATTATTGAAGAACGCACAGTTGGACCAAGCATGGGTGAAGAAAATATCAAGCGCGGCGTCAATTCTACGCTTTGGGGCTTCGCAGCCATCGCCGTCATGATGGTTATGTATTACGTTCTATTCGGCACCGTCTCTGTTACAGCACTCGGCATTAATCTATTATTACTCGTTGCCTTGCTTTCTATGTTGCAGGCAACACTAACCTTACCGGGTTTAGCGGCAATTGCGCTCACTCTGGGGATGGCGATTGACGCTAACGTATTGATTAATGAGCGTATCCGTGAAGAACTACGTGATGGCAATACGCCGCAAGCCAGTATTCGTATAGGATACGATAAAGCGTTTGGAACGATTCTTGACTCAAACATCACTACACTGATTGCGGGCGCTGCGCTATTCATGTTCGGTACTGGCCCAATTAAAGGTTTTGCAGTGGTGCACGTTCTAGGCATTCTGACATCTATGTTTAGTGCTGTGATGATCTCACGCGCGATTGTGAACCTAATTTATGGCTATCGTCGCAAAATCGACAAACTTTCCATTGGCCAAATATACAAAGCCGATTAACCACTTTAGTTAAGAATAACGAGCGAACAATATGGAATTTTTTAGAATCAAGAACGACATACCCTTTATGAGCTATGGCCGTCTTACGACCACAATCTCATTGGTCACATTTATCTTAGCTATATTCTTTCTGGCTACGCGTGGACTTAATTTCGGTGTAGACTTCACAGGCGGCACCGTCATGGAAGTGACATATCCACATGCTGCAGATATTGAAAGCATACGAACAGCCATAAATAACATCGACCTAAAAGATGCCACTGTGCAAAATTTTGGCACCAGCCAGGATGTTCTGATTCGCTTACCAATCAAAAAAGAACTCTCTATTGCACAATTATCTGAAGAAGTTAGTCAAGCACTCAAAGCAGCCGATAGCTCAGTAGAAATCCGCCGTGTAGAATCTGTTGGGTCTCAAGTTGGCGATGAGTTATTTGAAAACGGCGCCCTAGCTTTACTGATAGTGTTATTTGGTATTGCCGCCTACTTAGCAATGCGCTTTGAATGGCGTTTCGCTGTCTCAGCCATTATTGCCAACATGCATGATGTTGTTATTATTCTTGGCTTCTTTGCTTTCTTTCAGTGGGAATTTAGTTTGACCGTACTAGCAGCGATTCTAGCTGTGTTGGGTTATTCAGTGAATGAGTCTGTGGTGGTATTTGACCGTGTAAGAGAAAACTTTCGTAAAATGCGTAAAGCTGGAACAATTGAAGTCATCGACAATGCGATTACCCGTACGCTTTCTCGTACCGTTATCACCCACACCCTAACCCTTACGATGGTTGGATCTATGCTACTGTTTGGCGGTGAAGTACTACACTACTTTTCACTGGCACTCACTGTTGGCATTATGTTTGGTATTTACTCATCAGTACTTGTTGCTTGCCCTGTTGCACTATTACTTGGTGTCAGCCGAGCTAATTTAATCGGTGACTTAGACAAAAAGAAAAAAGATAATGAAGAGGAAGTCATAGCCTAACCATTGCGATGATTAACAGGATGCGAATTTAAGGGTAAACTT
>CAXIBZ010000002.1:0-18599 GCA_964022105.1 uncultured Methylophilaceae bacterium | reverse complement strand
TTAGATGGCTTTGATGCCCCTGCAGGAGCGTTAAATGACCCTGGAAACGTTGATGTATTTGACGGTGGTTTTACCCAACAAAGTTTAGACTTAAATGCTGGTCAGCAAATTGCTGTTAATTGGACATTTAACAATGGCGAAAACCTTGTTGGCGAGATTACTAATGGTTATAACGATATTGTTTTGGTTGCAATTACAGACCCAAATGGCGCTATTACATATCAGCTTTTAACATCATCTGAGTTTGCTGGCGCTTCGACAAATGCTAATGGCACATTCTCATTTACATCAGCATTATCAGGCTTGTATCAGTTCTCATATATGATACTTAATGGTAGGGATGGTGGAAAAGACTCATCTATAACAGTTGCGGCCCCTGTTTTTGTAGTTGGCGGCAATAATTATGGTCAGCCTATTGATGTTGCTGTGGCTGCAGGCTTAACTGATACGGATGGCTCAGAATCAGTCACAGTTGCTATTTCAGGTGTTCCAGCGGGGGCTATATTCTCTGCAGGCACTAATTTGGGTGGAGGCATTTGGCAATTTACTGATGCTCAACTTGAAGGCTTACAACTTTATCCTACGAGTGGTTTTACAGGCACAATTAATTTGTCAGTCACAGCGACGAGTACAGAGATAAGTAACGGAGATACGGCGACTACTGCTGCAGAGACTATTACTATTAATGTTAGCGCACCAACAAGTACAGTAGATGGTACAAATGCCGGTAATACACTGAATGGTACAACAGGGGATGATGTTCTAAATGGCTTTGGTGGCAATGACACACTCAACGGAAATAATGGACAAGATTTGCTCTACGGCGGTACTGGAAACGATACGCTAAATGGACAGGCTGGTAACGATACGCTTTATGGTCAAGCAGGAAATGATACTTTAGTCGGAGGAACAGGCCGGGATACCCTAATTGGTGGTGCTGGAAACGACACAATGACTGGTGGTAATGCGGGTAGTGATGACTTTACAACTGACACCTTCGTATGGAATCTGGCTGATCAGGGAACAATAGCTACACCAGCTGTAGATACAATTAATAATTTTGGTACTGCTGCAGCAAATGCAGGGGGTGATGTGCTAGATTTAAGAGATTTATTGGTTGGTGAAGATCACAATGGAACTAGTTTAGATAACTATTTGCATTTTGAGTTCTCAGGAGGCAATACCACCATGTATGTAAGCTCGACGGGTACATTCAATAATGGTAATACAGTTGGAGCTCCAACAATAGATGTTTCAAGTAATGATGTTCAGCAGATAGTATTTACTGGAGTGAATTTGACAGCTGGATTCACAACTGATGCGGATGTAATTAATAATTTAATTGCTCAACAGAAATTAATTACAGATTAAGACTGTAGCCAAAAAAGCTCAAGTTGTCTCCTGCTTTTCTGGGTAGCAGTTTAAATCTCAGAATTAGATGCCTTTAATCTGCTTTTTAATACAATTGAATTTATTCAAATTTAATTAAGATGTATGGGTAATTAAGATTATAGGGGCAGCTATGCCGTACATATTAAGAGGGCAAGATGGGAAAATTAAAGCGATTAGCCAGTCGTTAATCAGCAGCGCGGGTTGGCAAGAAGTATCATCTGGCTCTCAAGAGTATTTAGATTATTTGGATGAGGCGCTGAAAAAAGAAGATAAGTTTCGTGAAAGTGATATTCAGTTAGCACGTGTACTCGAAGATTTAATTTCTTTATTGATTGATCGTGATTTTATAAGGTTTACTGATTTTCCAGACGCTGCACAGAAAAAACTCATTGAAAGACAAGGGTTTCGTTCAGGCAATAAAATTTTGAATTTGTTGGACGACGAAGACGCTTACTAACGCATTGATGTCAAATAAAAAAGGTAGCAATTAGCTACCTTTTTTATTTGGTGGATATTTATTTAACAGCAGGTCCTGTTGCAGCATCAATGCCTAATGCGGGTAGTGCTTTAAGCTCTTGTTTAGTTTGTACACCTTCAGCAATTGCAATTAACCCAATTGAGTGAGCAATAAGACAAATACCTTTTAAGAAAGCTTTGTTACCAGGGTTTTTATCAATATCACGAATAATTGATGCATCCACTTTTATATAATCTAAATCTAAATCATGTAGCTCACCTAGGCGGCTTATTTGCGTTCCTACATGCTCAACACCGACTTTGCAGCCAAACGACTTCACGAGCTTTGTAAATGTTTCAAACTTGGATAGATTTTGAAAAACACTGTGCTCAGCGACTTCAAACCAAAGCCTGCTGGCAATTTTAGTGTTTATCTTCATTAGTTTGCTAATCGCTGCATGATAGTGAGGATCGCACATGCCGCTTGTTGATACGTTTAAACCAATTGGTTTCGAATCATCATTGAGTAGCGATTTAATAGCTGTCTCAAGTGCTAAGCGGTCTAATTGTGCAATTAAGCCTAATTGTGTAGCCCATGCAATAAATTCGCCTGCAGGCACCCATGGACCATCTTCTACAAGCTGCAATCTGGCAGGGCATTCATAATGAATAATTTCTTGCTTATTAGACAAGACTGGGAATGAGGCAAGTATTAGCCTGCCGCAATCGATGGCGGATGTGAGCATCGCTCTCCATTCTGTTTCATCGTGATTTTCATAGCGATTAATATCCTCTTCTTGAATCAGCGCCAAAATATCTGTTTCTGTAATACTGGTCTGTGATTTTATGGTGTTAATCAGTTTTTTGAGGCCATCAAGTTGGTCTGATTTGCTTACGACACTAGAGATTGTATGCAAATCAAAATTACTGAACTGGCTATCGAGTCCAGCCGCATCTTTTAACGCACTCTTGACTTGACCGCAGATAACATTGTGGTCCACTTTATTGCTAGAAAATACAGCAAAGTCAGCTCCAGTCAAACGTCCAGAGATGAGCGATGGATATTGTTTACAATACGCATCCAATGCCAGCCCCATTCTCCTAAGTGCTTTATCAGTGGCAGTTGAGCCCAATGTTTCATTAATCTCAGCCAGATTGCTAATGTGAGACACGACCAGCATACCCTCTGTGAATGTGTCGTCATTTTCCATGTAAGTGGCAACACGACTGCTAAAGTATTTGCGGTTCATTAGGCCTGTAACTGAGTCATAATTAGCCTCTATGCGCATTTGTTCTAAAAGCTCAGATTCGTTTTTAAGCATATCCTTAATGCGTTGTGATAGTTTATTCAATGCCTTTGCTAATGAACGAAATTCGTAAGTTCTTGGTTCTTTAATTGAAATAAAGTTTTTTTCACCTATTGCTTCGGTCATATCCACCATCTCATGCAATGGCCTGATAATTATTTTCAATACAAGTGAACCCAAAATGCCACAAGCGATTGCAATAATCATGCTCCACATGAGCATAGCGAGTGAGCCATTCTATAAGTCTCGATAGGCAAAACCAGTTGCGCTTGCTAATGTTAAAACGCCGTATTGTGACCACCCATCTTGGATTTGCGCGATGCCAGGGTTAGGGTTGATATGAATCATATTTTTAAACCAATTAGGAACAGATGTAATCCCGCTAGCGTTAACTCTTTCCGTCATTATTTTTTTGTTTGGGTCCGTAAGTCTGATATATTCATAGTGACCATTATCAAACTGTGCCGACAACATCAAATTTACCGCCACAGGGTCTTTTTCCATTTGCGAGATAGAAAGTGCCAGCGAAACAGCATTGTCTGTGTTTTTCATTTCTAGCTGCTGTTCTAAATAATGTTTACTTGTAATGATGTTGATTACAAAACTAGCACCAAAAGCTAGAGATATTATCAATATGATTGCAAGCCATAATTGTTTAATAAGCGACATGTTGATTCCTAATCAATAAATTACTCAATACCATCGTTTTTAATACGTGTTAAAACATCACCCCACCGCGATAATGATTTTAGCGATGAGCCTTTTGTGTTGTTAGTAATGCCTGTCCATAGCCCTTGACTATTGAAGCTGAAAATAGGTCTTAAATCAACTCGCCGTGAGCTTTCATGAATTTCTGAGAGAAGGTTATCTAAAATTAATGGTTCTGAAGTTGGTGTAGCGTAATAGCTGAGCACCATATGCGCTTGAAAAACATTGCTATCTGGGCCACCAATGCGTGCTTTAACATAAGTGAGCTTTAGGCGCTCATCAGGAATGCCTAACTCACGCAGAAAGATATACTTGGCAATACTATAATCTTCACAGTCACCTTTATTTTTACCAATTGATTCAAGCGGTGTTGCCCAATAATCTTTTTCGCCCCAATTGTCTTGGTCAGTAACGAAATTAATGTGTAGGTTGAAAAAAGAATTAACCTTTCTTAGTTTTTCTGATTCTGGGGCAGACTTCAGGTCATTGACTAAGGTTTCTAGGCTAAGAACAGTTTGTTTTGCTTGTAATCCATAACGCTGATTGGCTAAATCTGCTAAGTGTTGAAAATCTGTCGCTATTGACAAACTGATGATGCAAAAAAGCATCAAAAAGCCAATTTTTTGCTTTAAATCAGATGTTAAATTACATAAATTGTAGACAATGGTAGTAATTTTTTTACCTTTATTGTAAAGTGCTAGACAACTATATAATATTTTTTCTTTTAAAATTAAATAATTGCGGTATTATTCTACGTAATTACATTAGCTGGTTAGGTTAGCACACTAAGCGAATGTAAAAAATGAATAAATTATTAAAATCACATCTATACATTAAGGCACAACTATTGCATTGTATCTTTTGATTAGAAGTGTTTTTTGTATGGATTTTAAGTGATTGGGAGTTATATTAAAGTATATGTATAAGACCTTGTGGGGGATAATTACGTACGTGTTGCTTTTGGCAACACCTTTTGCCTATGCAGAAGTACCTGATACGTTGAAAGATATTGTTCAAAAAACAGTCACGACAAACCCAGAGGTGCAAGCAAAGTTTCATACCTATAAGGCTGCACTGCAAGAGCAAAAAGTAGTGAAGGGTGGTTACTACCCCCATGCTGACATTATTTCTAAATATGGTGGTTATGAAAGACTAACACCTAATATCGGTAATACGCAGACACCACAGGGTCAAACTGACTTGGTGTTACGCCAAATGTTATTCGATGGCTTTGCAACACCTGCAGAAGTCAATCGTCTAGATCACGCTGCGCGAGTTCGTTATTACGAACTGCAAAGTACAATGCAAAATACTGCCTTAGAGATTATTAAGGCATACGTTGATGTAAGACGTTATCGTCAATTAAAATCCTTCGCGGAAAGTAATTATGCTGTCCACAAGCAATTATTTGACCGTATTGAGCAACGTGTACAAGCAGGCATTGCACGTAGAGTGGATTTGGAACAAGCAAGTGGACGTCTTGCATTAGCGGAAGCAAACTTGTTAACGGAATTAACAAATTTACAGAATGTAACTGCTCGATTTCAACGCTTGTCTGGTGATTTACCACCAGAAGAATTGCCGCCTGTTAAATTTTTGACAGAAGGTCTAGCACCAAGTGCTAACAAATCTTTAGAGCACGCTTATCAAAAGAATCCAGATTTATTATCTGCTATTGAGAATATTGTGGCAACGCAGCAAGAAGTACGCGGCAAAAAAGGAAGGTATTTGCCAAGGCTTGATTTACAAGCTAGGAAAAATTTAGATGTAAGCTCAGATGGCAGAAACAGTAGTTTAGCTGCTGATATGGTAGAGCTAACTGCAACTTTCAACTTATTTAATGGTTTCTCTGATCAGGCAAATATTGCGCTATCAGCAGAAAATCTTAATCGATCATATGATCTCAGAGATAAAGCCTGTATCGATACACGTCAAACGGTTGTGATTGCTTACAATGATGTTGTCAGTCTTACTGAACAATTAACCTATCGCAATCAACATCAGCTCTCAATCGAAAAAGCCAGAGAAGCCTATCATAAGCAATTTGATATTGGACAAAGGACATTACTGGATTTACTCGATACAGAAAACGAGTATTTTCAGGCAAGACGTACTTATACTAATACAGAAAGTGACTTGCATGCCGCCTATGCACGCACTTATGCGGGCGAGGGTGATTTGCTGAGCAAACTTGATGTAACGCGCGGTGATTTGCCCGATCTTGGTAAAGCAGACTATAACGAAAACTATGCGGTCTGTCAGGCAGTGGCGCCAGAAATGGTCAAAATTGACAAGGAAAGCATTGTTGCTAATGCCGAACCGTTAAGCGTAGCAAATCAAAAAATGTTATCAAATAAAGAACCAGCAAAAGTGGTACTATCTGATAAAGTCATTCCAGATGTGCAATTTGAAACCAATAGCGCAGTTATTAAGTCTGAATCTTTCCCAGTGCTGGATAATGCATACAAAACACTAGTTGAGTGGGGCGACTCTGGTGTAGAGGTTGCAGGGCATACGGATAAACGCAATACTTCAGATGCCGACTATAACCAGCGCTTATCAGAGCGCCGTGCACAAGCTGTTAGTGATTATCTAATCAGAAAAGGCATAGACGTAAAGCGCATGACAGTAAAAGGATACGGTTTTTCAATACCTATCGCAGAAAACAACCCAATAACGGGTAATGCGCAAAATCGCCGTGTAGAGCTCATTCGACAAAAGTAATCATATTGTTAAATCGCTTAAAAAGGAGGCGCCAGCCTCCTTTTTCAATTTATCGATATAGTCTAATGAATAAAGCGTAATATTTTTTATAAAACAACACTAAAAAGCCGCATTTTTACTTATAAAAATGCGGGGATGGTGTTAGAATACGACCCGCGTTGAAGGACATAGCGCGTGTTAAACGTTTTTATTAGAAAACTAATCACCCGCCCGGGTGGTGAAATTGGTAGACACAAGGGACTTAAAATCCCTCGGCCATTGCGGCCGTGCCGGTTCGATTCCGGCCCCGGGCACCAAAAAGTTATACTTCATTTATTTAAAAACTCTGTTCTAGGATACGCTTTAGCGATTTCTATTCGTTAATATTGGTGTTCAGCTAGCGAGAAATGCGTATTTTTAGTTTAGCTACTGCTTTTTAACTCGCAAAACACTATCCCTTATTCTTCTTATTAAGTTCATCGATGCTAGCTGATTGTTAGCATGCATCGCTAAAAGTCAAAAAAGATAACGTACTTTTTCAGCTTTGTTCTGAGCATTAATCTCTTTGCTGTGATGATAAATTGCTATTTGGGATTATGTACGCATCATTCTATTGAGAATTAAATGAACAGTAAAACAACTCACTATTACTTACGGTATGTTCTATTTGGCATCCTTGTCGTTGCTACGACTATGGCGGCGGCTGTGACCAAAGAGCACGCTGTAAAGGCTGGTCTGATCTATAACATCACTAAATTTGTGATTTGGCCAAATCACGCCTATCACGATGAAAAATTTAATTTTTGCATCGTTGGTGACGATAACTTAAATGGAGCTCTAGAGGCTTTGTATGACAAGTTAGCTGATGGTAGACCGATCGTATTACGCCGAACAATGAGCAATAAAAATTTTAAAGAGTGTCAGATTGTATTTATTGCGACAGAAGGTGTGCGAAACGCAAAACTGATTTTAAAAGAATTGAAAAATGTACCAATTCTTACTGTGAGTGATAGAAAAGACTTTATTAATCAGGGTGGCATGATCGGCTTAATCAGGGATGGTAATCGAGTAGGTTTTGAAGTAGACCTAGCTGCCGTCAAGGCAAGTGGACTAAATATGAGTTCGCAGTTGTTGAAGTTGGCTAAACGTGTGAAGGGAATAAAATGAATACATCATTGAATAATAATGAATCATGGTTTGCCAAATGTAAGCGGGTATTTTTAGAGCAGCTTTGGCTTATTTTCTTGCTTGCTCCTTTAGTGGTTGTTGCATTCTTTATTAATAAACATTATCAACCAATTAATCATAAGGTAATGCTGAGTCAACATAATACTAACTTATCAGTCTCTGTAGAGATAACATCTGCAGAATTAGCAATGATTATAGCCAAGCCAATTGGAGAGTTACTTGCAATGGAGGTATATATTGACTATAAACAAGCATCGAGGCCAAGTTTATTAATGACCAGTATTGATGATGGCAGCAATCTAGGAAATGAGGCTTATAATAGAGTAGCCTTAAAAAGCAATAGCATGCATTTATATGCAAAAAATTGAAGTTCAGAACATCGGCACTCAACAATGAATCTAAAGATTAGGAATGATATCAGTGTTTAACTTGTTGGCTAAATGGTCAATTGGCAGAAAGTTTATGCTGCTCGTTTCTGGAACAGCTGGTCTTGTCGTACTTCTTGCATTTGTGATTTCTACAATTAATGATGCCAAAAGCGCCAGTGAGTCTGCAAAGCAAAGCCTAATTACGCTAGCAGATGTTATTGCGCATAATATTGCTTCTGCAATTATTTTTGACGATTTGGATACAGCTAAAGAAACGTTACAAGCAATCCAAGCCGATAGCGCTGTATTACGTGTTGAAGTGCTGGATGCTAACGATACCTTGTTTGTTTCATACATCAATCAAAAACACCATATGAAATATTGGTTGCATGGAACATCTTTGGCCGATGAAATGTATATAGAACGCCCTATCGTTCAAAATAAACAGCGGGTAGGGACAATTCGAATATTTGCCGATTACGATAATGTCTACCAAGGCGTTATTCTTAGAGTTACGGCAAATCTATTAGGAATCGTCATCGCATTTCTGCTAGGTTATATGTTCTTGCGTGCAATGCTTAAACATATGCTTGCGCCAGTTGATTCATTAGCGAATGCAATGAGCCAAATTATTGACCAAGAGCAATACTCACTTCGTGTAGAAAAAACCTCAGAGGATGAGCTTGGGAAACTGACAGACGGATTTAATTTAATGTTATCGCGAATTGAGTATCGTGACTCTAAGTTGCGTCAAAGCGATCAGGCGCTATCCCAATCGCAAGAAGCTATTTCGCTACATGATGAGAACTTGTGTTTCCAATATGTAAACCCAGCATTCGAATCTTTATTTGGTTACCAGTCTGAAGAATTAATTGGAAAACCATTTTATTTGAGGCCTGATAGTCCAGACGATGATTCGGGCCCAAGCCATGCAGAAATTTTTGAAACAGCTAAAGAGCATGATAGTTTTCGTGGTGAAATTAAACTTCTGACTAAAGATGGAAAGCTTTTACCAGTCGCTATTCAAGTTAGCCCAATTAAAGGAGATGATGGTTTAGTGAATGGTTATGTATCAGTAGCGTCTGATATTTCAGCTAAGAAGCAAGCAGAAGAGTGGATGTGGAAGCAAGCCAATTTTGATTCTGTTACTGGTTTGCCTAATCGGCATATGTTCTATGAAAAACTGTCAAATCAGGTTGAAGTATGTAAGAGAACTGGCGGTTCATTTGCACTCATGTTTCTTGATCTAGATGATTTTAAAGAGGTGAATGATAGTTTGGGCCACGATTTTGGTGATATTTTATTAAGGCAGGTTGGTGAGAGATTAAGAGCTTGTTTGCGCGTAACAGATACAGTTTCTCATGATGGAGACCTGGCCAGACTTGGTGGTGATGAATTTACGATTATTTTGAGTCAATTCGACGACATTGGTAATATTGATATGGTAGCGCAACGTATCTTGTCTGAATTGGGGAAACCATTCAATTTGGGCCATGAAGTTGCTAATGTTTCTGCAAGTATTGGCATTACATTGTTTCCTGAAGATGCAACGGATGTTGAATCACTTATTCGTAATGCAGATCAAACGATGTATAACGCAAAAAATAAAGGTCGTAACACCTATAGCTATTTCACTAGAGCGATGCAAGTTGCAGCAGTTAAACGTCGTGAGATGACACAAGACTTACGTGTGGCAATACAAGAAGAGCAGTTTAGAGTCCTATATCAGCCAATTATTGATTTAGCAACCAATAAAATCTACAAAGCAGAAGCTTTGTTACGCTGGGATCACCCTCAATATGGTGTTGTAAGTCCTGGTGATTTTATCCCAGTGGCGGAAGATACTGGGTTGATTGTCGAAATTGGTAACTGGGTGTTTTACAAGGTGGCTGATCAGCTCGCAAAATGGCAAAATACGATTGATAGTAAGTTTCAAGTCAGTATCAATAAATCGCCAGTACAGTTTTACAATAAGGATGATAAACATATCGGCTGGTTTAAGCATCTGGAACAACTTAATATCTCAGGTTCAAGCCTAGTAGTTGAAATCACAGAAGGACTCATGCTGGACAAAAACCCTGAGGTTAGTGAAAAGCTGTTAGCTTTCAGAGATCAAGGTATACAGGTTGCAGTTGATGATTTTGGTACAGGCTACTCATCACTTTCTTACCTTAAGAAATTTGATGTTGATTACATCAAAATCGATCAGACATTTGTACAAAACTTATCTATTTATTCTGAAGATCTTGTTTTATGCGAAGCGATTATTGTCATGGCACATAAACTTGGTTTAAAAGTGATTGCTGAAGGTGTGGAAACAATAGAGCAACGCAACCTACTGTTTGCGATAGGCTGTGATTATGGACAAGGCTATCTGTTCTCAAAACCAGTATCAGCTGCTGATTTAGAAGAGTTGTGTTATACGCAAAATAAATTAAAAAGAGGTGAAAAGCCAGTTTATGAAAGGGTGGTGTAGCTATCACAGGCTATGGAGGTTATCCTCAATATGTTTATAGGTGTTGGTTCTGATATTCATGCAATGTCAACACGATCCCAAGTCCTTTAACTCATATCAGTTTAAGCGTAACAGCACATTAGTGGCAATGAGACTGGACATTCACATAAAAGGTTAATAGTATTCATTTAATCTTTGTGTGTGATAAAAAGGCTTAAGTTATGGAAACCTACCGTTTAGTCAATATAGTATTTGCCATGGCTGGCGTTACCATTTCTGCGTGTAGCTCTGTTAGCTCATCTCAAGTTAATGCTGCAGCTGCCCCAACGCAAACTGACGACTATATGCCCGCAGTGGATACAACTAAGAACATGAAACCGGCAGAAGGGTATGCTGAATTAAGAGTGCAACCTGTACCAGATCCTACAAGAGAAGTTTTTACCCCAAATCCCTATAGTGTTTCTGGCGGAGATTTCCGTATCCATTGCTCTGCTAGCCATATGGCGAATGATGATTTTATTGTTTACCCAAACCAGGAAGGTGCTGCTCATCATCACACCTTTTTTGGGAATACAGATGCCTATTTTGACTCTACGCCAGATACCATTAGAAAAACAGGTAATAGCACTTGTCAAGGCGGTATTGCTAACCGCTCATCTTATTGGTTACCGAGTTTGATCGATACTACAGATGGCACACCATTAGCGCCTGATTGGGCATTATTCTATTACAAAGGTGGTGACGTTAAACCACCAAATGGACTAATGATGATTGCTGGAGATCAAACTGCAACAGAGGATAACCCGCAAAACTGGGATAGAATTAATTGGCAATGTAACGCTGATACATTAGGTGGCGTTGCTTATAAAAGAAGGAAAAATTATATTCCAGATTGTGTAGGCGATTTAACTGCAGTAGTACATTTCCCTAGCTGTTGGGATGGTGAAAATCTGGATAGTCCCAGCCATAAAGCACATATGGCATATGACTCAAATGGTAGATGTCCCGCAACACATCCAAAGGCATTACCTCATATATCGGGTATAATTCATTATAAAGTAAATGGCACAGAAACACTTCGCATTGCCAGCGATAATTACAAAGGTGGTCGAGGAGGCTACTCATTACATATGGATTATGTCTTTGGGTGGTCGCAGCAGGTGCTTGATACTTGGTGGGAGAATTGCAATATTCCTAATAGAGACTGTCATGCCGATTTGTTAGGTGATGGCACTTGGTTGTATTGAACGAGTCAACAATACACAAAATTCCACAGCATATTGCCCTCGTAGCTCAGATGGATAGAGCGTCCCCCTCCTAAGGGGAAGGTCATGCGTTCGAATCGCGTCGGGGGTACCATCTAACTTGTGTCATGCATATTTTGTGCTCATAGTTTGAAAATGACAGACGAAATAAACAAACCATGGTTTTTATACTTAATTGAATGCCAAGATGGCAGTATCTACACTGGCATTACTGTGGATGTTGCAAAGCGCTATAAGGCACATGAAATGGGTAAGGGTGCTAAGTACATGCGAGCTCACCCTCCTAAACGATTACTTAAAGTGATGGTGTTTAGTAACCGTTCTGAGGCCTCAAAGGCTGAATATATGATTAAAAAACTACCTGCATCTGAGAAGCGCGCTATAGTAGTAACAGTGGCATAAATTGTGCATCAGCTAATGTTTAGGTGTCAGCACAATATGAAAGTTTGTCTCATTAGAATATAGAATTAAAGGAAGTGAATGGCTATTCGCGTTGCATTGCATCATAAAACCAGCTATCAATTCGATCGTTTGGTTAGCTTGTCTCCACATGAGGTTCGCTTAAGACCAGCGGCTCATGCAAGAACACCCATCTTATCTTACTCATTAACTGTTTCTCCCAAAAATCATTTTATTAATTGGCAACAAGACCCATACGGGAATTATATTGCGCGCTTTGTATTCCCCGAAAAGGTGCAAGCGTTATCGTTTACGGTCGATTTAGTGGCAGACATGACGGTGATTAACCCGTTTGATTTTTTTGTCGAGAAGTATGCCGAGCATTTTCCATTTAAATATACCGAACAGCAAACGCTAGAGCTGAGTGCCTATTTGAAACCTGACCCAATGGGCCCTTTGCTAAAGGCTTGGGTGAATAAAGTTGATAAAGAGCTGGTGACGCAAAACTTGAGCACTGCCAATTTTTTAGTAGCAATCAATCAAGCTCTACAAAAGGAAATTGGCTATTTAGTTCGTATGGAACCTGGGATACAGACACCAGAAGAAACACTTATAAACAAAACGGGTTCATGTCGAGATAGTGCATGGCTATTGGTGCAAATTTGCCGTCATTTAGGTTTGGCTGCACGCTTTGTTTCTGGTTATTTGATTCAATTAACCGCAGATATAGAAGCCTTGGATGGACCAAGTGGCACCAAGGTGGATTTTACAGATCTACATGCATGGACAGAAGTATTTGTCCCAGGGGCTGGCTGGATTGGGCTAGACCCAACCTCGGGTTTATTGGCAGGAGAGGGACATATTCCGCTAGCCTGTACTGCGCTGCCTTCATCTGCTGCACCAGTTACGGGTTTAACAGATATTACAGAAGTGACTTTTAACCATGAAATGACGATAACCAGAATTCATGAAGACCCAAGGGTGACGAAACCATATTCAGAAGAGGATTGGTTGAAAATAGATCGGTTAGGTAAAAAGGTCGATAGCGATTTAAAAAAGCAAGATGTCAGATTGACGCAAGGTGGGGAGCCTACTTTTGTATCAATTGATGATATGGAAGGTGCGGAGTGGAATACAGAAGCTCATGGCAAAAAGAAGCGAGAACTTGCAGGTGAGCTTGCGATTAAATTAAAGCAGCATTTTACTAAGGGCAGCTTGCTACATTATGGTCAAGGTAAATGGTATCCTGGCGAACCTTTACCACGCTGGGCAATTAGTATGTTTTGGCGCGTAGACGGTAAACCAATTTGGCGTGATAGAAGTCTGTTTTCAGATGAAAAAGTAAAAGACAATTACACAGCAGAGCATGCACTTTTGTTTGCAAATACATTAGTTGAAAAACTTAATTTTCCCAAAGCCTGCTTAATCCCTGCCTATGAAGATGTTGTTACACTATCGCACTTAGAAGAGCAATTCCCAGAAAATATAGATCCGTTAAAAGTTGATTTAAATGATAGTGAAGAAAGACGTCGCTTAGCAAGGTTATTAGAGAGTGGTCTACAAGAGGTTGTTGGTTATGTAATGCCGATAAAACCAGCTAAAAGCAATAAACGCAAAAAGGCAAATGACAAAAACAACGATATTGAATGGTTGACTAGTAAATGGCCGCTTAAGCGTGAACATTTATATTTACTAAGCGGAGATTCCCCAATGGGCTTGCGTTTACCATTGAAATCACTGCCTTGGGTGTTGCCAGATGAGATGGAGCCTGACTTTGCCGTTGATCCATTTGAACAGCAGGAGGCACTCAGTGATGATAGTTCTACCATCAAAGTAAAAGTAAAACATAAGCAAAAGAAACTGTTGCCACGCGATGTTATTCACACGGCGTTATGTGTACAAGTAAGAAATGGTCGACTCCATGTCTTTATGCCGCCCATGGAGCGTTTGGATGATTATCTCATGCTGGTGCGAGTCATTGAAGATACAGCAGCAAGCCTCAAATTAAAGCTATGGCTAGAAGGTTATACGCCACCAAGGGATGCACGGATTAAGATGCTGAGTGTGACACCTGATCCGGGTGTCATTGAGGTAAATATCCATCCAGCTGATTCGTGGTCAGAGTTGGTTAATAATGTCACCACATTGTATGAAGAGGCCCGTTTAAGCCGACTAGGGACTGAGAAATTCATGTTAGATGGACGTCACACAGGTACCGGTGGCGGAAATCACGCAACTTTAGGGGGCGCAACTGCTGAAGATAGCCCGATGTTGAGAAGACCGGATGTGTTGAGAAGCTTGATTACCTATTGGCAAAATCATCCCGCATTATCTTATTTGTTCTCTGGTACTTTTATCGGACCAACCAGTCAGGCACCACGTGTTGATGAAGCACGTGATGATAATTTATATGAGCTAGCTATCGCTTTTCAGCAAATGGAAAAGAATTTGCCTGAAACTGAAGAAAGCAAAAGACCTTGGCTAGTAGACCGCTTATTGCGCAACTTACTGGTTGACCTAACGGGCAATACGCATCGCTCAGAGTTTTCAATTGATAAGCTGTATTCACCTGATGGGCCAACTGGCAGATTGGGCTTGGTTGAATTTAGAGCATTTGAAATGCCACCGCATGCCCGCATGAGTTTAGTGCAGAGCCTGTTATTACGTGCTTTGGTTGCTCGGTTTTGGAAGGAGCCTTATCAAGGCAAATTGATTCATTGGGGTACCGAACTACATGATCGGTGGATGTTACCGCACTTTGTTGCACAGGATATAGCCGATGTTGTGGCAGATTTGCGAGATTTTGGCTATCCATTTGAGCAATATTGGTTTGATCCTTTTGTTGAGTTTCGTTTTCCAAGATATGGCACCGTTGCTTATCATGGGGTAGAGCTAGAATTACGACAGGCGATTGAGCCATGGAATGTATTGGGTGAGGAAATGAGCGGCGGGGGTACAGCACGTTATGTAGATTCATCAGTGGAACGGATGCAGTTAAGAGTAAGAGGACTTACTGATGGGCGCCATATTATTACTTGTAATGGGCGACCACTGCCATTACAGCCGACAGGTAATGCGGGTGAGTATGTTGCTGGTGTTCGCTTTCGTGCATGGAGTCTTGGTCGGCTTTACACCCTACTATTAAAGTACAAGCACCTTTGGTGTTTGACTTGGTTGATACCTGGAGTAGCAAGGCGATTGGCGGATGTACTTATCATGTATCGCACCCTGGTGGGCGTAACTATGATACGTTCCCTGTGAATGCCAATGAAGCAGAAGCGCGTCGCTTCGCCCGTTTTTGGGGCCACGGACACAAACCTGGTAAATTAGAAGTAAAGCAGGAGACGCGCAACCCGAGGTTTCCATTCACCTTAGATTTAAGATGGCAGGCAGATTAGGGTAATTTAGTTAACGTTTTGGTGAATATTCTGTGAATTAATCTGATCTTGTTGTTCCCATTCGAACTTAGGCAGACTCATCAACGCGTTAATTAAGCCATTATTCCATTTTTCTGACAATTCTTTTGCAAAAGCATCATCTTCTGTTAGGTGCAGTTTTCTACCCGCAGCCAGACTGTTTTTTTCATACAGCATTAGGTCAATGGGTGGACCTACCGTTAGATTGCTTCGGATAGTCGAGTTCATGGAGACAAGTGCACATCGAGCAGCCCTATTAAGCGATGTTTCTCGACTGATAATCCGATCTAAAATCGGTTTTCCATATTTGGTCTCGCCAATTTGTATGTAAGGATGTTCGTCAGACTCGTGAATGTAATTACCCTGCGGATATATTAAACAAGTTTCTGGCTTATCAGATCCAATTTGACCTGCAACAATAAACGTTGCTTGAAAGCTAGTATTACTGGCATCGCGAACAACATGTACGTTCTGTATGGTTGTGCTCACTGAGGCAATGTAATCAATCGCTTCATGCATAGAATTAACACTGAGTAAATTTGGCAAAAACCCTTTATCAATGTCAGTTTGTATTTTTTTTAGCACTTGTTGTGTGGTAGCTAAGTTACCAGATGACAAAATGGTGATAAAACGATTATTTAGCCATGAGAATGTATGCATCTTATTGTAAGTAGATACATTATCAAAGCCGGCATTGGTTCTGGAGTCTGAGCAGAGTACCAATCCTTCATTTGTATTTATGGCTAGACAATAGGTCATCGTTAAGTAGTCCCCGAAAACGCAGCTTACGCGTAAGTTCTAAAGTTTTATAATTATAATTATGTCTGTCTATCTGCAATGATAGTTCATTAGGGCAAAACTGTAAAAGTAAATTAACGAAATAAATCTACTTTAGTTTACGTCTTTATGACTCCCAATAAAATTTAGGTAAGCTTTCTAATGCATTAATAATACCTTGGTTCCAAGCTGTGGACGTATCGTTAAAAAAAGCATTATTGGTATCTAGAGACAAATAAGCACTCATTTCAAAACTGTCTCTTTTATATAACATAAGCTCAATTTGCATCTCACTATGTGGATTGCCTCTAATAGTTGAATCAACCGAAACGAGTGCGGAGTGCGCTGCGGTGTTCAGACTGGTGTTGCGTTTTATCACGCGGTCTAGAATCGGTTTTCCATATTTGATTTCGCCAATTTGCAAAAATGGTGAAGTAACTGGTTCGTGGATAAAATTACCTTGCGCATAAATGAGCAAAGTCGCCATTTGTTTGTTTGCTATTTGCCCAGCGACGATAAAATTAGCATCATATGGTTCATCTTCACCCAAGCGCTTAACTAAGTCTTTTTGCTGCTGGACGCTAATTGTCGCAATGTAGTCTGCTATTTCATCCATGTTGTTAGGCGTTAACAGTGAGACTGGCAATTGTGTATTTAAATCTTGACGAATTTTATTGAAAACACTGTCAATTGTTTTCTGACTGCCTGAGGATAAAATCGTGATTAATCGATTCCCAGGCCAGATGTAACGTTGCATGTTGGTAGCGGGTTGCGTATCTTCACTACTTTGTACAACGGCAGAGCAGGCGCATAAAACGAGTCCTTCATCAGTATGAATTGATAGGCAATAAGACACTATTTACTATTAAAGTATTGTTTTGTAATGGCATTATTGATATCACCAATAAATTGCTGGGATAAGTCAATATGCTCATGCAGTTTCTCTTCGCTCATGTTTTGTTCATCTTTTTTCGCTAGAGATTTTTGCGCTAATCTGACTGTTTTAAGCACTTCTTTATTGTTAGGCATATCTACTAAGCAACTTTCAAGTTCACCGATACAATGTAAGATGCTGCGCGGAAAGTTTTTTTCATTGAATAGAAAATCAACAACGTCTGGCATGGTCACTTGAAAATGTTTGAGCCGTCGGTAGGTTTGGTAGCCTGATAGAGATTTTAAAATGCTTGCCCAAAGTGTTTCTTTGGCTACTTCATATAGCGGGTGATTTTCTGGTAAGGAAATCGCGTAGTTAACATCCATAATTCGTGTCGTCATATCAGCACGCTCTAAGTTTCTACCTAGCTTCATGAAATGATAGGGTAGGCTGCGCTCCATTGCGCCAAATATTAATCCAATAATGGCTTGTCTGCGATAGATTACTTCCTGAAGAAAGATGTATTTTTTACGTCTTTTGTTGGAAGTGTCTTCAATATTGCTTGAGATATATAAATATAAACCATTGACAAGCTCCCACAATTCTTATGGTAGTAGTTCTCGTTAAGTGCGTGAGTTTTCACGCGCGTACTTAATGCATGCCAATATCGAGCTGGGGTTGCGTTCGTCAGCAATCAAGAAGTGGATGATGTCATTTTCTTTAACTACTTTATAGTGTTTACTGTATAAATGCTCAACACCTACAATTTCGAGTAGCGTTTTCCATCCAACTGAAGCATCGGTTGGCATGTCTAGCAAAGTGTCTGTAATTTTAATAATAAGTCGTGCTGTATTTTCAGCACGCTCAAGATAGCGCGCCACCCAATAGAAGTTTTCAGCATCGCGTGCAAGCATCATGATTAACTGTCTCCTTCCACAATCCAAGTGTCTTTGCTGCCACCACCTTGTGAGGAGTTGACGACTAATGATCCTTTACGCATTGCAACTCGGGTGAGCCCACCCATGGTGACTTGCAATTTATTGGATTGCAGCACGAATGGACGTAAATCTAAATGACGCGGTGCGAGTTCATTATTGATAATGGTTGGTGATGTTGAAATATTTAATGTGGGTTGTGCCATATAATTACGCGGGTTTGCACGTATTAGATTTGCAAACTGATCACGCTCTTTTTTGCTGGCGCGAGGTCCAATCATCATGCCGTATCCACCTGACTCATTAGCTGGTTTGACAACAAGTTTATCTAAATTTTTTAATACATATTCACGTTG
>CAXIBZ010000001.1:0-26807 GCA_964022105.1 uncultured Methylophilaceae bacterium | reverse complement strand
TGGATGGTTTTGTATGACCGCGTATGCACGATAAAGTTGTTCAGTCAGCAGAACGCGCACAAACGCATGCGGTAGCGTGAGCTTTGATAATGACCAATGCCAATCCGCCTCTTGTATCAACGTTGCATCCAGCCCATCTGCACCGCCAATCACAAAGCTAACATCGCGACCCATTTCCAGCCAGGATTGCATTGATTTGGCGAGTTGCAGTGTTGATTTTTCAGCGCCTTTTTCATCACAGGCAACTAAATAATCTCGATTTGCTGCTTTGCGAATGCGTTCTGCTTCAGCGGCTTGTACTGAAGCGCTATTCCTGCCATCAGCGCGCTTGTCTGGTTTGATTTCGATAATTTCTGTCGCTAATTCTCTGGGCATGCGCTTGATATACTCGGCACAAGCTGTTTCTACCCATGCTGGCATTTTATGACCAACAGAGATAATTTTAAGCTTCATGTGATAGAGGAGTTATGCAGCTGATTTGGATTTCTCAGCAGCATTATGTTTGCTTTTACCGCCCCATAATTGCTCAAGGTTGTAGTAGGCGCGTGTGGTGGGAACCATGATATGGACGATTACATCATCCAAATCAACTAAAACCCATTCACCGTCTTTTTCACCCTCTAAACCTCTGGGGTTATAACCTTTTTCTTTAAGTTTGACGTATATATTATCGGCGATAGCTTTCGTTTGGCGTGACGAGTTAGCGCTGCAAATAATCATATAACTAGTCATGGAGGTAAGTTTGGTTACGTCGAGTACACTAATATCGAATCCCTTAATGTCTTCGATTGCGTCTATGACGGCATCTTTCATTGCAATTAAATCTGACAAATAATGACCTTTTAAAATAGTATGTTAGTTAAGCTGCTTGTGCTGGGATGGTATTTTTACGCTCTTTAATGCGATTGTGATCATCAACATAAATTAAAACAGGCTTATAGGTTTCTAATTCTAACGCGCTGTATTGTGCGTAGGTAGCAATAATGACAATATCATTTGGTTTTGCTTTGTGCGCAGCAGCACCATTGGTGGAGATAATGCCTGAATGACGTTCAGCGCGAATGGCGTAGGTACTGAAACGCTCGCCATTGGTGACGTTGTATATATCAATTCTTTCGTACTCGCTAATATTAGCGGCTTCAAGCAAAGCTTCATCTATTGCACAACTACCTTCGTAATGTAGTTCGCTATGCGTCACATGGACACGATGTAGCTTGGATTTAAGCATCGTTCTTTGCATGCATGTTTTCCATTAATTGTAGATAGATAGCATTGTAATCAATTCAACGGTTTAGCGCAAAAATTCAATATTATCAATTAGGCGTGTTCCATTCAGTGTTGCTGCACCTAGTACGACTAAGCTGCCCACATCTTTATTAGATACCGCGCGCAATGTCGCTGATGAACGAATAGACATATAGTCGACTATCCATCCTCGTTTTTCTAGTTGCTTTGCAGCGTTTTTTTCGATTGTTGCAAAGTCCAGCTGATTTAACTTGATGGACTCAATCATTTGTCTGAGTGTCAGATATAGTTGAACCGCTTGTTTTTTCTCCGCGTCATTAAATTTGCCATTGCGAGAACTCATGGCTAGCCCACCTTGCTCTCTAATTGTTTCGCCCGCAATAATATCAATAGGAAAATTAAGCTGATTAACCAACTTGCGAATGATATAGAGTTGCTGAAAGTCTTTTTTGCCGAAGACAGCGACATTTGGTTGTACGATATTAAATAACTTAGTCACCACAGTAGTAACGCCTGCAAAATGGCCAGGTCTGCTTGCACCACACAATTCACTTGCAATCGGTGGCGGCGTTACAGTGATTGTTTGATTAAGTGACTTACCGTCAAATCCAGGGTACATATCAGTAACACTTGGCGCATAGACGATGCTCACGCCAAGTTTTTCGAGCTGATCGCAGTCAGCATCAAGTGTACGAGGATATCTGTCTAAGTCTTCATTTGGTCCAAATTGTAGCGGGTTGACGAAAATGCTAACAACAACACAGTTAGCATGTTGCTTGGCTAGGTTGACCAGATTGAGATGACCTTCATGCAGGTTACCCATGGTAGGGACGAAAGCAATTCTTTTATGCTTATCGAGCGCCTCACGTAATGTCACACTATCATGAATTATTTGCATTAGTAACTATGCTCTTGCGTTGGGAAGGATTCATCTTTTACTGCTCGTATGTATGCAGAAATCGCTGACTGGATGCTATTGGTATCTTTTAAAAAGTTACGTACAAAGCGCGGTGATTTAAAGTCAGAAGGGGCTTTGCTAGCTGGCCCTGTGTAAATACCTAGCAAGTCCTGCAAAACAAGCACTTGACCATCACAGTGTACGCCGGCCCCAATGCCAATTGTTGCCGCTTTAATTGTTTGCGTAATTTGTTTTGCAAGTGTAGCAGGGACCATTTCCAGCACAATCATGCTAACCCCCGCTGCGTCCATTGCTTGTGCATCCTTGATAATTTGAAGTGCAGATTCTTCTGTTTTCCCCTGAATCTTATATCCACCAAGTTGATTCACAGATTGGGGTGTAAAGCCAAGGTGAGCGCAAACAGGAATACCATGCTCGACCAAATAGCGGGCAGTTTCCACTTTGCTGCCACCACCCTCAAACTTCACCATATGCGCACCAGAGCGTATCAACCAATCTGCATTTTTATAGGCGGCTTCATTATCATGCTCGTAACTGCCAAGCGGCATATCTGCCACAATCAACGTGTTAGGCGCACCAGCAGCAACATTTTTAGTATGATACGTCATATGATGCATACTGACATTGAGTGTATTCTCGGCACCTTGCAACACCATCCCTAATGAATCGCCAACCAACAGGATATCAACACCAGCCAGCTCCATTGCTTTGGCAAATGTTGCATCGTAGCAGGTTAGCATTGCTAGCTTTTCACCTGATTGAATAAGCTCTTGTATGTGCTGAAGTGACATTTACTTTAGTCAAAATTAGGGTTGAAATACTCACGCCGACTATTAAATTGACTTATTCTGTCAATGAGGAGATCAAGGGCGCTCTCATCTTTGATAATGTTTAATTTTTCATTGTTAACAATAAGCACTGGCGCGGCATCATAAGTATGGAAAAATTCGCTATACGCATTCGATAAACGCTGTATATACTCATTTGGTATACCTGTTTCATATTTAATATTACGTTCTGCAATGCGCTCTGAAAGCGCTTCAACTGGCGTTTGTAAATAAATCACTAAATCTGGTTTAGGAGATTTAAGTTGCAGATGATGGTAAATCTGGTGATAAAGGGCATACTCTTCATCATTTAAATTTAAGCGCGCAAATAACGGGTCTTTATCCAAAAAGAAATCTGCTGTGATTGGCTGAGAGAACATATCCATTTGGTTCACATCAGCTATTTGTCTGGAACGCTGAAACAAAAAGAAAAGCTGAGTAGGTAATGCATAGCGTTTTGCATCTTGGTAAAAGCGAGCCAAAAAAGGATTTTCTTCCGCTTTTTCAGATAGTAATTGTGTAGAAAACTTTTCGGACAGCATGCGTGCTAAGGTTGTTTTGCCACTGCCAATAGGCCCTTCAATCACGATAAAGGGAAATTTATTAAAAATACTCATGCTGGGTGATGATTGTTAAGTTTTACAATTTTTTCGTTTTGGAAGGATTGCGCTAATTCTACAACATTACAGCGCTTAGGAATAATATCATCGCTGCTAATGGTTAAGTCTGGCGCTATTTCTGCTAACGGTAATATCACAAAACTCCGTAAGTGCATCTGCGGGTGCGGTAAGGTCAAAAAAGTTGTTTTTTGGACTATGTTTTCATATAGCAGCAAATCTAAATCAAGGATCCGTGGTGCATTAGGAAAAGGGCGCTCACGGCCGAAATTTTTTTCGATAGACAGCAATTCTTTCAACAATATTTCAGGGCTTAGATCAGTAGCCAGCTCGGCAACAGCATTAATAAAATCTGGTTGGTTATCATAGCCAACGGGTTCGGACTGATACAAGCTGGATTGCTTAGTTAACTTGGTTCTAGGAAGTTGTTCAAGTGCAGCAAAAGCATTGTTCACTTGCGTGACTGGATCACATAGGTTGCTCCCTAGCGCAATATAGGCACTATGCACCATCTTCAACCTTTTTAGCAGTTGGTTTTCTTTTTGGTTTGCGACGACGTTTTTTAGGGGCTGTGTTCGGTAGCAGCATGGCTGTGCGTTGCTCTGAATTGGCGTGTGCAAAAGTCGTCCACCATTCTCCTATTTCAGTCGAGATTTCGCCTGACTCACAACGCAATAACATAAAATCATAAGCAGCACGATATCTAGGATGCGTGAGTAATGCAAATGGGCGCTTGCCTGAGCGTTGTTCAAAACGGGGTTGCATGGCCCATATTTCTTTCATGCCAGAAACAAATCGATTATGAATGGCCAGTTTTTTTGCTTGAATCTGGATCACCTCATCCATGGCTTGGTAGAGGGCAGGGAATAGTGGTGCATGCTTTTGGTTTTCTTGCCAAGCTTTTAACACTTCATGCCAAAGGAGGGTGGCGAATAAGAAACTGGGGTTGGATGACTTACCTTGCATGATTCTGTCATCTGTATTTTTCAATGCCAGCATGACAAATTTTTCACCCAAAGGCTGTTCTAATACAACATCTAGTAACGGCAAAAGACCATGATGCAAGTGTTGAGCACGCAAAATATTAATACTCTCTATGGCGTGGCCTGATAAAAACAGCTTGAGCATTTCATCAAATAAGCGGCTTGGCGGTACATCATGTAATAGGTCCGCTAATTCTGCAATCGGCTTTTGTGTCGCTTTATCGATTTTTAAGCCCAGTTTTGCGGACAATCTAACTGCCCTCAGCATACGAACTGGGTCTTCTTGATAGCGTTTGGTCGGGTCGCCAATCATACGTAATAGCCGTGCTTTAACGTCAGCTACTCCATTATGAAAGTCTAGCACTTCTTGGGTTACTGGGTTGTAGTACAGTGCATTGGCAGTAAAGTCACGTCTGGCTGCATCTTCTTCCATGCTGCCAAAAATATTATCTCTGAGAATACGCCCTGTATCATTAACGGAGGCATCACCTTCATTATGATGATGCCCACGGAATGTGGAAACCTCAATGACCTCTCTTCCCCACATCACATGCAGTAAGCGAAAGGGTTTGCCAATAATGCGTGAACGGCGGAATACCCTCTTTACATCTTCTGGCTCAGCATTAGTGGCCACATCAAAATCTTTGGGTTTGAAATCGAGTATTAGATCGCGTACTGCACCGCCAACAATATAGGCATCATAGCCAGCTTCTTGTAATCCTGTGCATGTTTTTAAAGCAGCAGCGCTGATTAATTCTTGATTGATTTTATGTTTTTTGGCGGAAATTCGAGCAACCGTCTTGGGTAAATCACGTTCGGCTTGGTTAATGGCTAATTCAGCTTCTTGACGTTTTTTAAATACTTTGTTTAAAAATTTCTTAATCATTGATGGTTAGATGAGTCATTCAGTTCTATTGGGTGGACGTGTTTTGCCAAAGCACATCAGGCTGACCAACTTCTTTGTTCAATATGCGACAAAGTACAAACAGTAAATCAGATAAGCGGTTGAGATATTGTAAAGAGGCTTCAGTCACAGCTTCTTTTTCATTTAGCGCGTGTAGCGTACGTTCTGCGCGCCTGCACCCAGTTCTGGCAAGGTGACATTGTGCCGCAGCGCGACATCCACCAGGCAAGATAAACTCTTTCAGCGGCGCTAATGTTTCATTAAAAGCATCTAAACACGTTTCCAGTGCTTGAATACGCTCAGGTTTTATCATGGCATGGTTTGGTATGCAAATTTCAGCACCCAAATCAAACAAATCATGCTGAATAGCAGTTAAACAAGTACGGACAGCATCTGAAACTGGTTCTGTTAGCAGCAAACCAAGAACAGCATTTAATTCATCCACATCACCCATTGCTTGCACCCGCAAACTGTTTTTTGCGATTCTGCTGCCATCTCCTAAACCTGTTGTACCATCGTCACCAGTGCGTGTGTAGATCTTACTTAATCGATTACCCATTGTGATTGTTTCTAATATAATGTTCCATTATAAATCATGCATCACAAAATATTGAATAATAAGCAACTAAAAACACACGCAATCGGCGTTATGGACTCTGGTGTGGGTGGCATTTCTGTACTTAAGCATATTCGTGCTGTCCTTCCAAATGAATCTATTGTTTATGTGGCAGATAGCCTACATGCCCCTTATGGTAATAAATCAGCAGAGCAAATCATTGAGCGTTGTTTTAAGGTGGCTGACTTCTTATTGGATCAGCAAGTTAAAGCTCTAGTGGTTGCTTGTAATACGGCCACAGCTGCTGCTATTAAAGACATGCGAGTCCGTTATAAGCTACCAATTATCGGTATGGAGCCCGCTGTTAAACCCGCTGCACAAGCCAGTAAAAATGGTGTCATCGGCGTATTGGCCACAGTTGGTACACTTAAAAGCGCGCAATACGCTGCATTGCTAGCACACTATGGTGCAGGTGTTCAGGTGATTGCACAAGGTTGCGAAGGCTTGGTCGAGTGTGTGGAGAGTGGTGCGCTTAGTGATGAAGCAACGCGTAACTTGCTGCAACAATATTTAAAGCCACTGTTAGTTGCTGGAGCGGACGCCATTGTGCTGGGCTGTACCCATTACCCATTTTTACGACCTTTAATTGCAGAAATTGTAGGGCCAGAAATCGCCATTATTGATACAGGTAAAGCGGTCAGTGTGCAATTGCAAAAAAAATTAATGGAAGCTAATTTGCTGGCAAATGAATCACAACAACCAGATGTGGTGTTTTGGACCAATAGCCCATCTAATCAAGCAAGTAATGTGATTCAACAGCTTTGGGGTGAGGGTGATGTTCAGATTAAAAAGATTGAGTAAAAATTAAGGCTAACTTTCGGTCTGGTAACAATCGTTTATATGCAGTGGCAATATATTGTATCCATTTCACTGAAATATGAAGCTAGTTAGCTCTGTGGCTTCTTGCGTCTAAATAGGCGCGGGTTGCCCCTAATAAAGCGAGTAATCCATTGTTCAAGAAATGATTCGTTCTTGGCTGTTTTGATATAGCCATAACCAAGCACCGAGATGACCAAGGCACCGATTGTGTCAACAATAAGGTCCCACATGGTATCAGTTAAGCCAGAAGGGTCGCCCAGCATCTCTTTTTGCATGTTCATGCCAAAAATACTATCCATACTAAATTCGAATATTTCCCAAAGCGCGCCAATACCAACTGCAAACAGGAAAGAAAAAAATGCAACAAATCCTGGTTTCATATAGACGCCAATCTTTTCTGTTTCGTTTAAAACATGCACTAATAAAAAACCGACAATACCCAGCAAGACGCCAGAACCAGTATGTAACGCTATATCCCACCACCAGTAACGTGTGTAATAGCCATGAACTTCACCAAGAAACAGCGATGCAAAGACAAAGGTAATAGAAAGCAGGACAAATTCTGGCGGGATATAAACATGAAATTTTTTCTCCAGTAATAAAGGAGAAAAGGTTAATAAAATGATTGCAGTTGTGATAACAGCATTAAACCACTGCTGTGACCAGATTTCCGCTATTAATCCGATAATCAGTATTGTTTGCAGCGCATAGGCAAGACGTCTGTGTATCATGTGCTTTCTCTTTTATGCTGTGATGTTTGCTAACTCCTCAAGCAGTACCTGATAAGCGCGCTTATCGAGTTGCATTAGTGCTTGTGCCAATTTTTTATCATGTACTGGTAAAAAAGATGCACCACCTAAATCACTCAATACGACTTGCGTATCATCCCATAAAATATTATGCGCATAAAGGTCACCATGCATTAATCCTTGTTGATGCAGATGTTGCATGGCTTTGGCTACACCTTCCGCAATGTGGTTTGCTTGCGAAGCGGTTAGTTTGGTTTCTGCTGGGTATACGTCACGCGAGCAAGTTTCAAAACTGGGTGGCTCAGCTAGTATGGTTAAGCCCGCAGGAAGCAATGGCATCACTAAACCTTGCATACCTTCTGGGTGATTGCTAATGATGCCTTTTACACCAACTAAATTTGGATGCTCTCCAGCCATGACATTGGCGTCCATTTCACAACTCGGTAGCCCATCGCTGGTGAGTCCTGCTTTAAAGAGCTTAACTGCAACAGTTTCACTACTGCCATTCTGTTGCCGATTTGCTTGGTAAGTAATGCCAGATGCACCTTGACCTAAGACTTTGCCAATTGCGAGTGTTGACCAGTCAATTTTAGGCGCATGCAGTTGCTGCATTTGCATTTTCTCAATAGCATTTGAGAAAGGGTTGCCAGCATAGGCAAGCCAGGTGAGATTGGGTAAATCAAATAGCCACGTTGGCAATTCGCTAAACTGGTTTGCCGGAATTCTCAGCAGTTCTAATGCGTGGCAGTTTGCCATGGTTCCAGGTAATGCACTCAATTGGTTGCCTGCTAGCATCAGTTTTTGTAAGTGTTTACAGTCGCCCAATGCATCTGGCAGATTTCTTAGTCGGTTATCAGTCACAATAAACCAACGTAAGTGCTTTGTTGGAATCGCTTCCTCTGGAATATAGCCGATTTGATTAGCTTTAAAGCCAATCATGCGCAAACTTTCACACTTACCCAGTACTGCTGGTAATTCGGTAAATTGGTTAGATGAGCAGAATAAAATACGTAGTTTTTTAAAGCGGTCAAAATCATCAGGCAAAGTGGAGAGGGCGTTGTCTGTTAAATCGAGAATTTCTAAAGTATCAACTAAACCGTAAATAGCTGAAGGGAAGGTGGTGAGGCCACAAGACAGTTTCAGTTGTTTGCTGCCTTGTAGCTTACCAGCTTGTAATTGCGCGAGTGTTGAATCCACTAGTGATGGTTAAGTACAGAAGGCTTAATGGTGTGAAACCACTTCGCCAGCTTTAAGTTTGAATTTTGTCCCACAGTAAGGGCAGGCGACCTGCCCAGTTTTAGCAATATCTAGAAATACACGCGGATGCGATGCCCAAAGTGCAACTTCTTTGGTAGGGCAATGCAATGGCAAATCTTTCGCCGTTACTTCAAACTCTTTCACATCTGACATATTCAATCTTTCCTGCTTAATGATTGTGTGGATTTAAACCAGTGTTAGCCAGTCCGCATGCTTGGCAGATTTGCCTTTCACTACATCAAAATAAAGGCTCTGTAATTTTTCCGTCACAGGACCACGCGTGCCGTTACCAATAGCGCGGTTGTCAAGTTCACGGATAGGTGTAACTTCAGCAGCGGTGCCAGTAAAGAAGGCTTCATCTGCACTATAAACTTCATCACGGGTAATGCGTTTCTCTACCACTTCTAATCCAATTTCACCTGCTAATTGCACGATGGTGTCACGTGTAATACCTTCTAGCGCGCTGGTTAAATCTGGTGTGTAAAGTTTGCCACGGCGAACAATAAAAATATTCTCGCCAGAACCTTCAGCAACAAAACCATCAACGTCCAATAATAATGCTTCATGATAGCCATCATGGATGGCTTCTTGGTGGGCAAGAATGCTGTTCATGTAGTTGCCATTAGCTTTGGCCTTACACATGGTGATGTTGACATGGTGGCGTGAAAAAGAAGATGTCTTCACACGAATACCTTTGGTGATTGCTTCATCACCCATGTAAGCACCCCAGCTCCAAGCAGCACAGATAACATGTGTAGACAATGTTGTGGCAGAAATACCCATTGCCTCAGCACCGTAAAACGCCATTGGACGGATATAGGCAGATTCAAGATTATTTTCACGTACTGCTGTTTTTTGCGCTTCTGAAATCGTTGCTTTATCAAATGGCATTTTCATGCCTAAGATGTGCGCACTACGGAACAGTCTATCCGTATGATCCTGTAAGCGGAAAATTGCTGTGCCCTTATCTGTTTTGTAAGCGCGCACCCCTTCAAAAACACCCATGCCGTAATGAAGTGTGTGTGTTAGCACATGCGTTGTGGCGTCGCGCCAGTTTACTAATTCACCGTCGTACCAAATAAAACCGTCACGGTCTGCCATTGAGCTTGGTATTGCCATTATGTTATTGCCTTAGATAATATCAAAACCATTATTGTAAACTAAAGGTTATAATTTTCTCAGCATGTTAAAATTAAATTCTGTTTTTATTGAGGTTATTCTATGTTTAAGCTTGTACGAAGCATTTTTTTGCTGATTTGCTTTGCTTTTCTGAGTGCATGTAATGCTGCACCAGGAGAGGGTGCTGCGAGTTCTGGTGGTTTTGTCGGGACGGATATCACGGGAGCTGACTTTCCCAAACCATTAAAGCTAACAGATCACAATGGTCAGTTGCGTACTATGAGTGATTTTAAAGGGAAGGTGGTTGTACTATTTTTTGGATTTACCCATTGCCCGGATGTCTGTCCAACGACTATGCTAGAGCTAAAAAATACGATGAAAATACTAGGCGATAAAGCGGATGAAGTGCAGGTGCTATTTGTCACAGTTGACCCTAAGCGCGACACGCAAGAGGTGCTTGCGCAGTTTGTCCCATCATTTGATAAGCGATTCCTTGGCCTAAGGGGTAGCTTACAAGAAACAGCGGAAACTTTAGGTAACTTCAAGATTTATTATCTCGAGACACCAGGCAAATCGCCAACTGACTATAGTATTGATCACAGCGCGGGTATGTATGCGTTTGATAAAACGGGTAAGGTCAGACTTTATTTGGGTTATGGTCAAAAACCTGAAGAGATCGCCAGTGATTTAAAAAAACTGATGTAATACCAATCTTAGATTTAGAGGGGGCCATCGCTCCCTTTTTTGTTTTAAGCCATTCGCTCACATGCGATGTAACTGATGGCTGATTTGCTTTAATTCTTTTTCCGCATTTTTATAATCTGGATAAATGCTACCAACAACAGCCCAAAATCGTGCGGAGTGATTCATCTCTTTTAAATGCGCAAGCTCATGGCAAATCACATAATTAATGATATGGGGTGGCGCTTGTAGAAGCCGCCAATTCAAGCGAATATCACCATGACTGCTACAACTGCCCCAGCGAGATTGAGCATTGGATAATTTAAGTGGCGGGGTCGGTACACCTAATTTTGTAGCCAATAATTCCAAGCGCCGAGTAAAGTCTGTTAGCGCCTGTTTTTTATACCAATGCGTCACTTTATGTTGGATAACGGCAGGGTTTTTAGCATCAGGTGACGCAATGGTTAAGCGGTTTTGCTCAAACACAAGTTTCTTGTTTTTACTATTAAAGACTACGTCTAAAGATATCGTATTGCCCAGTAATTGCAGTGTCTCACCATGCTGCCAAGACAAAGCTGGTACTGCATATTTCTTTCTTGCTTCTAGTTTGTTAATTATCCAGTTAGATTTATCCTGAATCAGCTTTTTTAATTGAAACTCTAAAATATATTTGGGCGCATGAACGACTAAACCTGCTTCAGTGATTTTGAGCCCAATCGTGCGGCGTGGTCTGCGCTCCAATTGATATGGAATCGTCTCACCATTATTAAGCTGAATAGATTTTTGCACCATGATGCGGCTTATGGAGTGAAAGTGTTCATTTCGGCTTCTATCCAGTTCTCAACTTGCTGGTTTAGCACATCAGCCTTTACACCATCAGTTTGCATTGGTTTACCAATGCTAACTTGAATGACGCCCGGGTATTTTAGAAAGGAATTTTTACGCCAAAACTCCCCAGCATTATGCGCGACAGGCACCACTTGCGTTTTTGTATGTGTGGCCAGCCAGGCACCGCCAATATGATATTTGCCACGTTCGCCTGGCGAAGTGCGAGTGCCTTCGGGAAAAATGACGACCCAAAACTGTTTGGCCAAGCGTTCTTTGCCAAGAAGAACCAGTTGTTTCAGCGCTTCACGTCCAGCAGATCGATTAATTGCAATGGGTGATGTGAGTGCCAGTGCCCAACCAAAGAAAGGAATCAATAACAGTGAGCGTTTGAGTACCCATACTTGTGGGGGAAAAATGAGTTGCAGCGCTAACGTTTCCCAAGCCGATTGATGTTTACAAAGAATAATGCTTGGACTATCTGGAATATTTTCGCGACCTTTAACAGTAAAGCTTAAACCACAGCTGATGCGCAACCACCATAGCATGCAGCGCGCCCATTGACTCAGAAAGCGGTAGCGTTGCATTGGCGCTAGCGGAAAAGTCAGTAAGCCGATAGTGGTGAAGGGGATGGTAAAAATCCACATGCCAAGATTATAGATAAATGAGCGTAAATAAATCATATCAAACAGCGGTTAATGTTTTTTGACAATATAATGAGCAGCATCAGCCAAATTGTTAAAGATGAGTGTGTTCTCAGGTAAGTTACCTTTCGCTAGGGTTTCTTTCCCTTTTCCAGTTTTAACTAACATGGGTTGGCATCCTGCTTTTGCAAATGCCTGCAAGTCACGCATTGCATCTCCTATGGCAGGTACTTTTTTTAAATCAACTGCAAAGCGGTGACCAATATCAGTAATCATATTGCTCTTGGGTTTTCTGCATTCGCAATTGTCACTGGCGGCATGGGGGCAATAAAAAATAGCGTCAATATGGCCGCCAACCTGAGCCACAGCATGTTGCATTTTGTCATGAATGGCATTTAGCGTGACCATATCAAATAAACCACGCGCAATGCCAGATTGATTCGTAGCCACTACAACATGAAAACCATGCTGGTTTAACAATGCAATGGCTTCTAAACTACCAGGAATTGGAATCCACTCATCTGGTGTTTTAATAAAGAGATCGCTCTCTTTATTAATCACACCATCTCTATCAAGAATAACCAGCTTCATCAATTAGCCTATGTAGTCCTAACTAGCTAGTTTAGATAAATCTGCGACGCGATTCATCGTCTGGTGTAGCGTTGCGAGTAAACCTAAACGGTTAGCTTTTAGTGCAGGATCTTCTGCATTCACCATTACATTATCAAAAAAAGCATCAACAGGCAGTTTAAGCACGGCAAGTGTTTGTAATGAGGCTGTATAGTCACCAGTTTCAAATAGCTTGTCGGCTTCTGGTTTGGTCTTAGCCAGTGCTTCTGCCAATCCAATTTCTTGCGGTTCTTTCAGTAAGTTGCTATCGACTTTAGATATAATCTCACCTTCCACTTTACGCAAAATATTACCAACACGTTTGTTCGCCGCAGCAAGTGCTGGTGCTTCTGGGAGTGTTGCAAATGTTTGTACAGCAGCCAAACGTTGAGGAACTTCACTTAATAAATCTGGCATAACCGAGAGAACAGCTTCTACTTCTTGTGCGCTTGCGCCTTGGTCGCGCATGCTGACACTTAAGCGGTCATAACAAAATGATTTGATAGCATTCAAAGTGTCTTTATCTGCAGTAAATTGTGAGAGGGCAAGTTGGATTAAGATATCAAATTTTAATGGCAACTTTGCATCAATCAGCATGCGGATTATACCAAGCGCTTGTCTGCGTAATGCAAATGGGTCTTTATCACCAGTTGGTTTTTCTCCAATGCTAAACAAGCCTACGAGCGTTTCCAACTTATCCGCTAATGCTACACAAATGCCAACTGCGTTGCGAGGCAGTTCATCACCAGCAAAGCGTGGTTTATAGTGATCTTCGATGGCGAAGGTGACTTCATCATCAATCCCTTCATGTTGCGCATAATACCGTCCCATAATGCCTTGTAGTTCGGGGAATTCACCCACCATGTCTGTCACTAAGTCTGCTTTGGATAAGCGTGCCGCTAATACTGCTTTTGTAGTGAGTGCTGTGCCACCAAGTTGCTCAGCGATCTCACCTGCTAGTTTAGCAACACGACTATTGCGCTCACCTTGTGAGCCCAGCTTGTTGTGGTATACAACCTTATTCAGACTTTCAATTCGGCTTTCTAGTGTTTTTTTGCGGTCTTGGTCAAAAAAGAATTTAGCATCTGCTAAGCGAGGTCGCACCACACGCTCATTACCGCCAACGACTGCACTTGGGTCCTTCGGGTTAATGTTAGAGACAATTAAAAACTTATTAGAAAGCTTGCCATGACTGTCTAGCAGTGGAAAGTATTTTTGATTTGCCTTCATGGTCAGTACTAAGCATTCTTGCGGCACTTCTAAAAATGCCGTTTCAAATTGTCCTACCAACACGTTCGGCAACTCGACTAATGCAGTCACTTCATCCAGCAAATCATCATCTTTAATTGCAGTCAAACCTTCTTTATTTGCTGCCGCTTTGAGTTGTGCTGCAATATTTTCTTTGCGCTCATTAAAATTGGCAATGACAGCACCTTCTGCGCGCAGTTGCTCGGCATAAGTATCCGCACTGCTTATCGTGATGATCTCTTTATGTGATTCAAAACGATGCCCAACAGTAGTGTTGCCAGCAGTTAAACCCAAAACGCTTATTGGGATAATAGTTTCACCATGTAAGGCAATTAACCCATGTGCTGGGCGGACAAAATTCACGGTTTCCCAGCCATCATTGATCTGATAAGTCATCACTTTTGGAATCGGCAGTTTAGATAATGCTTCTTCGATTGCTCTTTGCAGCCCTTCATTCAGTGTGACGCCTGTTTTAATCATGTCGATAAACAGATTATCTGTTTTGCCATCGTTTTCTTTACGCAGCTTGCTTACCGCAGATGCATCTAGTCCCATTCCATCTAATCGCTTCATTAATGCCGGCGTTGCATTACCTTGTGCATCTAAACCAACTTTTACTGGCATGAGTTTTTGCGCGACTTCTTCATCAGCTGCTTTTGACATTACGTTTGTTAAATGTACAGCTAGACGACGAGGGGTCGCATAATGTGTTAAAACACTGTTTGCGTTGCTTAAACCTTGCGATTGCAATGATTCAGCCAGTACTTGAGCAAATGCTATATCTAATGTTTTTAATGCCTTCGGTGGCAGTTCTTCTACAAATAGTTCGACTAATAAATTACTCATGCTGCTGCCTTTTTACTGTTCTTTTCTTGTTGCTGTTGTAACTGTACAAGGACTTCCTCAGCCCAATCTTTTGGTGCCATAGGGAAGCCTAAGCGGGCACGACTATCAAGATAACTCGCTGCAACACTACGCGCTAAGTTACGAATACGACAAATATAAGCTGCACGCTGGGTGAACGAAATAGCACCACGCGCATCGAGCAGATTGAATGTGTGTGCTGCTTTAAGTACCTGCTCATAAGCAGGCAGTGCAAGCTTTTCGTTCATTAAGAGTTGCGCTTGTTTTTCGTGCGCGTTAAATGCGGTTAGCAAAAATTCAATATCTGAATGTTCAAAATTGTATGCTGATTGTTCTTTTTCATTTTGTAAGAACACGTCACCATATTTTACGCCTGGGGAGTATTCCAAATCATACACATTCTCCACACCTTGCAAATACATCGCCAACCGCTCTAAACCATATGTGATTTCACCAGTAATAGGTTTGCAGTTAATGCCACCCACTTGTTGAAAATAAGTGAACTGAGTAACTTCCATCCCATTTAGCCAAACTTCCCAACCTAAACCCCAGGCGCCAAGTGTAGGATTCTCCCAATCATCTTCTACAAAACGGACATCGTTTTGTTTGAGGTCAAAACCTAACGCTTCAAGTGAACCTAAATACAAATCCATAATATTGGAAGGTGCTGGCTTTAATACGACTTGAAACTGGTAATAGTGTTGTAAGCGATTTGGGTTTTCACCATAGCGGCCATCGCTAGGGCGTCGACTAGGCTGGACATAGGCCGCTTTCCATGGCTCAGGACCAAGGGCACGTAAAAAAGTAGCGGTGTGGCTGGTGCCCGCGCCAACTTCCATGTCGTATGGTTGCAGTAATGTGCAGCCTTGTTTATCCCAATAAGATTGTAAGTTTAAAATGATTTGTTGGAAGGTTAATGCCATTGTTGTGAATGCAAATGAACTAAAAAGACAGATTTTACATGAGAATCCATTGTGAAGACTAACTTAAGCAACTGTTTACACGATAGATGCTTTATTGCAACAGTTAATCTTTTACGTCATTTGACGTAATAAGCACATCTAATAGCTTATTTGCATTGTATCAAGCAAGCTTATTTGGTAAATTGATTGCATGATTTCCGTTAGGACAAAACGCTTTACTTTCGCACTGATTCTCTGTTTGGGCATCATGCAACTGCTATTGCCATTTCTACACGTTCATTACAACGGTGATCAGGCACATGAGAGTGTCGGCTCTCAGGTGTTACATTTACACAGTCTAGATGTTGATCCGCTTTCAAGGTATCTGCCTGTAGCGGTCGAAGCGGATACACATACACATCTTGTAGACCGTAGTCTGGATTCAACCATGGTGAATGTTGACCAGGCAATCCTGAATCAAGAAGCAATAGATGTAATTAGCTTTAGTGCGATTTTGTTTGGCTTGATTGCATTTGTTTTTGCGACATGGTTTGTTCGTCCAGCAATAACTTTTCATTACAAACAAGCATTTTCTTATCAGCGACCGCTGTCTCACGCCCCACCACACGCTTAAAAACTAGTCATTCATTGATGCCGTTGGCATCTGTTTTGTAGTTTTTAGGAGTGTTCAATGAAACTTTCATCCTTGCTATTTAGCATTTGGATATTACCTTTCATTTTTAGTGCAAGCATTGGCATAGCTGCGGAAGATGATGTGCACAAAGATGTGTTGCACATTAATCCATCATTGAGTTTAAAAGATGTATTAAATGAAACGATTAAGCGTCAGCCACAACAAGCGAATCTAAATTCGCAGCAATATGGGGTATCTGCAAAGCAGGCACTGGCAGATAGTTTTCTGCCAGATGCGCCCGCTATTACAATTTTTCATCAAAATGATCGTCTGGGCAGTAGCCGAAATGAGCGTGATTATCAAGCGACATTAGAATTGCCGCTATGGTTGCCAAATCAGCGTGAGGCAAGAGCGAAAGTTGCTGAATTGAGTGCTTTGAATTTAGATGCAAGCCAATCCGCGCTAGCGATACAAACAGCCGGTCTATTAAGAGAAGCTATTTGGGATGTTGCATTCAATGAAAATGAGCTTGCCTTGACTGAGGCTAAATATCAAAGTGCATTAGCGTTAGAAGAGAAGGTAAGTAAAAGTTATCAAGCAGGTGAAGCAGCCAAAACAGATTGGTTACTCGCTCAGCAAGATACGCTGGAAGCTTCTAAAAATAAACTACTGGCGCAAGCCGAGCTGATGCACGCTCGATTCCGATATAAATTAGTGACAGGATTAAACCAGATTCCTGAGTATTTTTCTGAAGAAAAGTCTTCGTTGGATAACTATGAACAATCACCTGTTTGGCTCGCCATCCTAACTAAGGTTAATTATGCAGAAGAGCAGCGCAATCTTGCCAATATTGAAAAAAAAGAAAATATTCAAGTTTTAATCAACGCTAGAAATTCTCAAGGTGCATTTGACACGCAGTATAACCAAAGCATGGGTCTCAGCATTCGTATTCCTTTTGCCACACCAGCAAGAACAACACCGATTGCTGCCGCTTCAGAAATGAATTTGGGACAGGCGCTTACAGAGCGTGATGAGCTCAAAAGAGTATTAGAGGCAGCGCTTCATGAAGCTGAACATAACCTAGAGGTGAATGAGCTTGAGCTTACGCTGGCAAAACAGCATTGGGAAATAGCCAGTGAAAGTTTGCGGCTTGCAGAAAAAGCCTATGCGCTCGGCGAACATGACCTTGCTACGCTAATTAGAATTAAAAGCCAAACCTTTGATGCAGAGCGCAAATACCGTGCAGTGCAAATACAACATCAATGGAATATTGCCAGATATAACCAAGCTGTAGGAGTTTTACCATGAATAAATTAATAAGCTTTATCAGCATTGCATTGCTATTACCGTTAACTGGGTTTGCTGAATCATTACCTTTAAGCAATGCGCAAATCAAACAAATGCAAATAACAACAAAGCAAGTGAATGTGGGTGCTGGTCAATATATGCGTCAATATAGCGCTGAAGTAACACTGCCAAACGATCAAACACAAATAGTGAGTATGCCGCAACATGGATTAATTAGTGCTTTGCGAGTTGCTACAGGGCAGGAAGTTGAGAAGGGAGAAGTGCTAGCTGAGATAAGTAGTAGTGAATTGATTAGCTTGCAAGGTGAGTATCTGCAAGCAAAAACCAAACTGGCTTTGGCAATACAAACAACTACACGCGATAAAAGTTTGGCTGAAGAAGGCATTATCCCAAACAGGCGTTATATTGAATCTAAAAGCGCGCAAGAAGCACTTCAAACCGAGGTGATGCAAAAGAAGCAATCGTTACGTTTGGCGGGAATGACTGATGCAACAATTAATCGTTTGAGCAGTAGCAACAGCATGCAAAGCAAGATTAGCATTGTTGCGCCGATGAAAGGGCAAGTCATTGCGCAATATGCCAAAGTAGGTGACCGTCTCGATAGTGGAATGCCGCTGTATCAAATTGCTCAACTAAATCCATTGTGGTTGGAGATGAATATACCAATTGAAGATGCTGCCAAAATTCAAAAAGGCTTGAAAGTAGAAATACCCAACATAGGGGTTAGTGGTCAAGTTATCGCTATCCTGCGTAGCGTTGATAAAGCAACGCAAACGTTACAAGTGCGCGCTGAAATTAATCAGGGTGCAGACAAGCTTTCACTAGGCCAATTTATTGAAGTAGCCATGACAATCAAAACGGATAGTGACAGTATCCAAATCCCGAAAACTGCCTTAGTACGAAATGGACAAAAAAATTTCGTCTTTAAGCGGACTAATCAAGGCTTTGAAATTATTCCAGTGACTTTATTAAATGAAGATAAGCAGTATGCTTTGGTTAAAGGTGCACTGCGTGATGCTGATGAGATAGCCATCACTGGTTTGGCCGCGCTCAAAGGTAGTTGGTTAGGCTTAGGTGGTGAATAATGCTTAATTTCATTGTTGAATTCTCCTTACGCCAACGCATTATGGTGCTGATTTTGGCAATATTGCTAAGTATTGCAGGTTATTTAGCTTATCAGCAACTACCCATTGATGCTTTCCCAGATGTTTCGTCAACACAGGTTAAAGTAATCGTGAAATCTCCAGGGATGACCCCAGAAGAGGTAGAGACACGCATTACAGCACCAATTGAAGTAGAAATGCTGGGTATTCCTAAACAATCAGGTTTGCGCTCAGTGGCCAAATACGCACTCACTGATATTACGGTGGACTTTGAAGATGGTACCGATATTTACTGGGCGCGTCAGCAAGTGAGTGAGCGTTTGAGTAATGTTTGGGGGAATCTGCCAAGTAATATTTCCGGTGGTATAGCGCCGATGACCACACCATTGGGCGAGATGTTTATGTTTACGGTTGAGTCTGATACTTTAGATTTGGAAGAAAAGCGTAATTTGCTTGATTGGGTCATCCGCCCGCAATTAAGAACCGTACCAGGTGTGGCAGATGTAAATGCTTTAGGTGGTTTAGTACGCACCTATGAAATAGTGCCTGATAATGCGCGCATGTATGCACGAGGCATTAGTTTAAATATGTTGCGTGATGCCATAACTGAGAATAACCGCAATGATGGCGCGGGGCGCTTGAGCGATAATGAAGACGCATTGTTAGTCCGCTCAGAAGGGGCAATCCAAAATTTAAACGATGTACGCGATATTGTTGTGAAAAGTGAGGATGGCAAGCCTGTTTTTATTGCAGATGTAGCTGAAGTACGCATTGGTGCTTTAACCCGTTATGGCGCAGTCACTGCAAATGGCAAAGCTGAAGCCGTAGAGGGTTTGGTACTGGGTTTACGTGGTGCCAATGCCCGTGCCGTCGTTGAAGGTGTGCGTGCAAAATTAGCAGAAATTGCACCAACGCTGCCTAAGGGCGTTACCACCAATGTATTTTATGATCGTGGTAATTTGGTTGAACGTGCTGTTAATACGGTTAATAAAGCGTTAACAGAAGCGGTAGTTCTGGTGATTATTCTACTGATTCTTTTTCTGGGTAATTGGCGTGCAGCATTAACTATTGCTTTTTCTTTGCCACTAGCCGTATTAACGACATTCTTACTCATGAAACAGTTTGGCATGTCAGCAAATTTAATGAGCTTAGGTGGATTGGCGATAGCCATCGGAATGTTGGTCGATTCTTCCGTCGTAGTAGTGGAAAACATTATTTCACATTTGGCTCATACGCCAGATAAGCATGTGCAATCAAAAATGAGCATTATATTGAACGCGATGCGTGAAGTAAGCTTGCCTGTTGCTTCTGGCGTGGTAATTATTATCACCGTTTTTTTCCCGTTATTAACGCTGCAAGGTTTGGAAGGTAAATTATTTTCTCCTGTTGCCATGACCATTATTTTTGCCCTTGCAGGGTCATTAGTGCTGTCTCTTACGGTGATACCCGTCATTGCTTCATTTATCATTAAAGATCAGCATGAAGAAGAGCCTTGGTTGGTCCGGAAGTTGTCAGCAATTTATGCACCTGCCTTGAGTAAGGCTATGCAGCATCCTAATAAATTGCTCACTGGTGCAGGGATTTTATTAGCCTTAACAGTTGTTGTTTATCTTTTTATTGGTAAAACCTTTATGCCTGTAATGGATGAGGGCGACATTATTATTGGAGTAGAAAAGTTACCGTCTATTACATTAAAGCAAAGTGTTGCAACGGATTTAGCTGTTCAAAAAAATATTTTAAATCAAGTGTCTGAAGTGAAAGGTATTTATTCACGCGTGGGATCTGATGAGCTTGGTTTAGACCCAATGGGTTTAAACCAAACAGATAACTTTTTAGTACTCAAGCCACGCGACGAGTGGACGGTAGATAGTAAAGAGGCGCTCATCGAAAAATTACGCAAAGTGATGAAACAAACGCCAGGCCTTGATTTTAGCTTTACCCAACCGATTGATATGCGGGTGAGTGAAATGATTCTCGGTGTAAGAGGTGACTTGGCCATAAAAATATTTGGAGAAGACTTGGATGCTTTGGGCGAAACGGCACAAAAAATTGTGACTGTGTTAGGGGGGATAGAAGGTAGCCAAGATGTCTATACCCCAGAAAATAGTGGCATTCAATATTTGCAAATTAAAGTCAACCGAGCTGCAGCCGGCAAATTAGGGTTGACGATTGCCGAAGTTAATCAAATACTGCAAAGCCAAATTGAAGGACAGCAGCTAGGCATCGTGCAGGAGGGTATTCGTCGCACGCCCATCTTATTAAGAGGCAGTGAAGAAGTGCGTTTGTCACCAGTAAACTTCGGTCAATTGCTACTGACTTTGCCCGATGGCAATAATATCCCGCTTTCCAGCATCGCGACATTAGAGCGCACCGAAGGACCTGTGAAAGTTGATCGTGAGCGTGGTATTCGTATGGTTGTTGTGACAGCTAATGTACAAGGCCGAGACCTAGTGAGTTTTGTGAATGAAGCAAAACAGAAAGTAGGGGAGGCAGTTAAATTGCCGCAAGGTTATTGGATGAAATGGGGTGGGCAGTTTGAGAACCAACAACGCGCCGCTAAGCGCTTGAGTATTGTCATACCTATTTCGATTGCAATGGTGTTTTTATTACTCTATCTGACTTTTGGTTCTTTAAAGTTGGCAGCACTCATACTTTCAAATATTCCACTGGCAATGGTTGGTGGTGTGTTTGCACTTTGGATTTCTGGCGAATATTTATCGGTACCAGCATCCGTTGGTTTTATTGCGTTGCTTGGTATCGCTGTACTCAATGGCGTAGTCATGGTGTCTTACTTTAAGCAACTCGATTATGAAGGTATGCAAAAAAGCCTGATTGCGTTTGAAGGAGCCAAGCGGCGGTTAAGACCAGTTTTGATGACGGCGAGTATTGCTGTATTCGGCTTGATTCCACTCCTGTTTGCAACAGGGCCAGGCTCAGAGATACAAAGACCGCTCGCTATTGTTGTGATTGGTGGCTTAACCACGGCTACATTGTTAACCTTATTTATCCTGCCGATTTTGTATCACCGCTTTTTTGGAAAGGATTAAATAGATAGTCTTGAGCAGTTGGTAGCTAAGCTACAATCGACGCTTTATGATTAAGCCAATTAACAATCCGAAGCTAATGATAATAAATGGCCAGTTACCCCAACGTATGTATGGGGTGCTGCCTTGATAGCCTTGTGCAGTGGCGTTGAGCGTTGTTTTAATGTCGTGTGATGCATGCGCTTGTAGATGCCCGTGCTGGTCGATGACAGCAGTTGCCCCTGTATTGGTTGATCGTAGCATCATGCGGCCAGTTTCTAGTGCACGCGCTTGTGAGAATTGCATATGTTGATCAGCTGCATAGGATTGACCATACCAAGCGTCGTTGCTGATGTTTATTAGTAAAGTAGCTTCAGGTAGTTGACGAATAATCTCCTCACCAAATACATCCTCATAACAAATATTAACCGCTACTTTTTGGTCATTAAGTTGCATCGGTTTTTGGTGGGTTCCACCTCTGGATAAATCGCTTAAAGGAATATTAAGCCAGTCACGATAAATCCAGCCCAATAGATTCTTCAGTGGGATAAACTCACCAAAAGGCACTAAGTGATTTTTGCTATAAGATTGTGTTGGGTTAACGCCATAACTGAGAGCGCTATTAAAATATTCCTGTGTCTCAGGGTTGTATTCCACCATGCCAACAATTAAGTTGCCGTCGTTATCTATAGCATATTCAGTTAGTGCTTGTTTGATATTGGGATCTAATTGGCTTGCTATCACAGGTAGTGCAGTTTCTGGTAGCACGATGAGTTGTGCATGGCTTGCTCTTGTCATCTCGACATATTGCTGCATCGTACTCTCAGCGGCATCCGGCGACCATTTAATGTCTTGTGGAATATTGCCTTGTATTAAGCTAACGTCAAATGGTGCACCGACTGGCTTAGTCCATTCAACGGTTTTTAATACAAAGCCTAACACAGTGAAAACCGTGATTGATGCAATAACAGTCTGTTTCCAGGTAGTGCTAACATTGTTTTTATTTGCAGTCCAGGCGGCAATGCAGGCAGCTACAAGCACGGTGAGTAAAGACACACCATATACGCCTAGAATTGGCATATAGCCAGCATATGGACTATGTGGAGTCTGGCTATAGCCAATCGTTAGCCATGGGAAACCAGTGAATATCCAGCTTCTAACCCAGTCTGACAGTGCCCACAATATCGGGGCGCTTAAGCTCAAAAAACCTAACCGTTTACTAAAGTAACCTACAAGTGCGGGAAATAAAGCCATAAATGCACATAAGCAAAAGGTACAAAACCCTGCAAACCACCATGGCATGCCGCCAAAGTCATGCAAGCTAATATAAATCCAATAAATACCTAGAATATAAAGTCCTAGACCAAACATAAAACCTAACTGTAAGCATGCTAATGCGGAAGGTGTTTTTGCCCAAAGATAGATAATGCCGATGAGTGACACGATGGTGGTGGGGAAAATATAATAGGGTGCAAACCCTAATACTGCAAAAGCGCCTAATATAAAAGCCAGAAAATATGGGTAGTTTCTTTTTAACATTTTTTGATGTGAGTAATTGATTATATTTTTGAAGGCACAGTATATGTTAAAGCGAGAAAATAATAAAAAATGTTAATCACAACATGATTTCACTGCAAGCACTTGAAAAAAAAAAAGCTAAAGTGGACTATACACCTTCGTTTGCAAGTCTAAATAAAAAATTTTTGGAGAACAACAATGAGTATGGTGTCAGAATTTAAGGACTTTATTAGCAAGGGAAATGTTATGGATTTAGCTGTCGGTGTCATCATCGGCGGTGCATTTGGCAAGATTGTTGACTCACTCGTCGGTGACATTATTATGCCTATCGTCGGTAAATTATTTGGTGGTTTAGATTTTAGTAATTTATATATCCCTCTAAATGGACAAGAATCAGGAATGATTCTAGCAGAGGCTCAAAAGGGAGGCGCAGTATTGGCTTATGGTAATTTCATTACAATTGCATTAAATTTTATTATTCTGGCATTTATTATTTTTCAAATGGTGAAAATGGTAAACAGATTAAATCCACCAAAACCAGCTGCGCCAGCAGGGCCTGCGGAAGATATTGTACTCTTGCGTGAAATTCGTGACGCATTAAAGAAATAAGCATCAGCTATTAAAAAAGGGCGATTAAATCGCCCTTTTTTATTTTGCTGCATATTATTCTTGCGGTTTATTTTCAGGGAACTCGTATACTTGACCATCTTTAGCAGTATCGTTTTTTTCGCTATGGTTAATAAACACAACCTGAACAACTTTATCATCAATAAAGTCTAATTCTGTTATTGGGAAATATTCACCATTTTCCCCAGTGTTGATGTAGTGGTACTCCCAAATTGAGGCTGCTATTTTATCCGTACCTTTTATCCTGACATCCTCTGCTTTGGCTGGCTCGCCCAAGTTCTCTACAATCGTTTTTTTATCAAACTCTTTGATGGCAGCCACAAATGCTTTTTCATCCGTAGGCAATTTATTTGCTACGCTAGATGCTTTTTTTACTGTTGCTGCTGTTTCTGGTTTGGTTGCAGAGGTGTTTACGGATGAGCATCCAACAGTAAGTACAGCAATTGTTAATACAGATATTAAGGTTTTCATATCAATTCCTCATTAAGATTATTAGAGAGATTGTTATATTTAAATATAGTTCATATTTACGCCCATTATTCAGCAGTTTCTGGCGGTTGGTTGGGTGCCAGTACTTCAATTGCAACTGAATGTAACCGTCGGCTATCGGCACGGACGACTTTAATACTAAGATTTTCAATGGTGATAAGGTCGCCACGTTTAGGTAAATGACCAAACTTATTAACGATTAAACCACCAATGGTAGAAAATTCCTCGTTACTAAATTGCGTACCAACGATTTCGTTAAAGTCATCAATCTCAGTGAGCGCTTTTACACGGTAGCTACCATCTGCATTCTCAATGATATTGTCTTCATCTTCGTCATAGTCATATTCATCTTCAATGTCGCCGACAATTTGCTCAAGCACATCTTCAATAGTGACCATGCCTGCTACGCCACCGTATTCATCAACCACTATCGCTATATGATTGCGAGTACTGCGAAACTCTTTCAGTAACACATTCAGACGCTTTGACATCGGAATGAAGACGGCTGGCCTAAGCATGTCACGCACCTCAAAATCTTCTCCTGCATAATAGCGGAGTAAATCTTTAGCAAGCAAAATGCCAATCACGTCATTTTTATCATCTTCGATAACTGGAAAGCGGCTATGTGCCGTTTCAATCACGTAAGGAATAAACGTTTCTGGCGGATCAGTAATGTCAATAAGATCCATTTGCGAGCGTGGAATCATAATATCCCGCACTTGCATCTCGCTGACTTGTAACACACCCTCAATCATGGCCAGCGAATCACCGTCCATCAAGTGGTTTTCGTATGCACTATGTAATAGCTCGACCAGCTGCTCGCGGTCTTCGGGTTCACGCAGTAAAAGGTGACTTAGACGTTCTAATAAACTTGGTTTTTCCGAGTCGGAAGCCATGCATTGGCGCCCTATGTAATAAGATAGGGATTAGGATACCCTAAATTCAGTAGAGTTGTCACCTCAATCGTTTCCATTAAGCCTGCTTGTTCTTCTGTTTGATGATCATAGCCATGAAGATGGAGTGTGCCATGCACAGTTAAATGGGCAAAGTGTGCCTCGATAGATTTGTTTTGATCAGCAGCCTCTTTAAACACCACTGGCGCACAAATAATAATATCACCCATCAGATCGGGTTCATCTGTGATAGGGAAAGTGAGTACATTGGTTGCATAATCTTTACCGCGGTAGGTTTTATTTAAATAACGTCCTTCTGCTTCATCGACAATACGGATAGTGGCTTCCGTATTAACACGTATAGTAGCTTTTACCCATTTGCGTAGCTGGTAGCGGCTAGGCAAATTTGTTAGTTTGGTGGCGAACTGAATGGATAAACTAAGGTTTGGCATGGTTCGGAATGTAATATCGTTAGCGTTCATTATATCGCTAATCTTAATTTCATTTTATTTTGAATGGGTATAGTAAACACTGGTTTGTTGGTGCTTAATATCAGCTTATAATAGCTATATGACACAAAATCAGACGTTTACAGACTTTTTAGCGCAACATTTAACCGACCACCAACATCGATTGCCATTGCAGCAAATGTTGGCAGATATCGCCATGGCATGTAAAGAAATTGCGGTTGCAATTGACAGTGGTGCGCTAGCTGGGAATATGGGTACGCTTAATGCTGAAAATATTCAAGGCGAAATACAAAAAGCGCTGGACATGATTGCGAACGATGTATTTATCGAAAGAACACAGCAAAGCGGCTATGTTGCTGGCATGGTATCAGAAGAAATAGCCGATATCATAGAGGTAGACGCTACATATCAATCTGACGGTAAATACTTATTATTATTCGACCCGCTAGATGGCTCCTCAAATGTTAATGTCAATATTTCAGTGGGGACAATCTTTTCAATTCTCAACAGCCAATCATCAAAGCCTGGCATTAATGCGTTTTTACAAACAGGTAGCCAACAGATTTGTGCAGGTTATGCACTATACGGTACTTCCACTATGCTCGTGATTACTGTGGGAAAAGGTGTAAATGGGTTTACGTTAGATACTGAGTCTGGAGAGTTTTTTCTAACACATCCGCAAATGATGATCGATGCCGATACGGAAGAATTTGCAGTTAATATGTCGAATTATCGCTATTGGCAAGCGCCAGTTCAGCAATATATCGATGAGTGTTTGCAAGGTGTGGAAGGTGTACGTAATAAGAATTTCAATATGCGTTGGGTCGCATCCATGGTGGCAGAAATTCACAGGATATTAATCAGGGGTGGTGTTTTTATGTACCCGATTGATAGCAAAATAAAAAAAATGGGTG